>DATNHU010000071.1:0-7652 GCA_035604795.1 Candidatus Limnocylindrales bacterium | reverse complement strand
AGCGTTTCCGTGGAAGGCGAAATCGACAAGCCCCGCACATTCAGCATCGACGAGATTATGAAACTGGCTCCGCTCGAGGAGAGAATTTACCGCCATCGCTGCGTGGAGCGCTGGTCCATCGTCGTGCCTTGGATCGGTTTTTCATTCAGCGCGCTCATCGACGCCGTCAAGCCAACTTCAAAAGCCAAATTTGTGGCCTTCCAAACTCTGTATGATAAACAGCAAATGCCCTGGGCTCGCGGCACCGGTATTGATTTCCCTTACCTGGAAGGTTTGCGGCTCGATGAAGCCATGAACCCTCTCACCATGCTTACCGTTGGCATGTATGGTGAAACCCTCCCGAATCCGAATGGCGCACCGGTGCGGCTGACCGTCCCCTGGAAATATGGATTCAAGAGCATCAAGTCCCTGGTGAAAATCCGCTTCGTGAAAAGCCAGCCGGAAACAGCCTGGAACAACGCTGCCCCGAACGAATACGGTTTTTATTCCAACGTTAATCCAAATCACGACCATCCACGCTGGAGCCAGGCCAAGGAGCGCCGCTTGGGTGAATTCCTGATGCGCCCGACGCTCATGTTTAACGGTTATGGCGACCAGGTCGCCAGCCTCTACAACGGAATGGACTTGAATAAATATTACTGAAGGTAGATCTTCGCGGGCCTCGAAATGAACTCAATTCTGTCCAACAAGTGGATGAAGATTCCTGTCTTCTTCCTGTGCCTGATGCCCGCCGGCCTGCTGGTTTGGGCCGGGTTTCACGATGGGCTCGGCGCCAACCCGGTTGAATTCATTCAGCACTCCACAGGCGATTGGACGCTGCGCTTTTTGATTATCACTCTCGCTGTAACCCCCGCGCGAAAACTTTTAGGGTTGCCTGCACTCATCCGCTATCGCCGCATGCTGGGCCTGTTCGCGTTTTTCTATATTTGCCTCCACTTCACCACTTACATTTGGCTGGACCAGTCCTTTGATTTGCACGGCATGTGGCTTGACGTGGCCAAGCGAAAATACATCACCGTTGGATTCCTAGGATTTGTCCTGATGATTCCCCTGGCCATCACCTCCACGCGCGGATGGATTCGCCGCCTGGGTGGAAAGCGCTGGCAGTGGTTGCACCGAGCGATTTATGTGAGCGCCATCGCCGGCGTGATCCACTATGCCTGGCTGGTCAAGTCCGACGAGCGCAAGCCTCTGCAATACGCTGTGCTTGTGAGCATCCTGCTTCTCTATCGAGTGGTCGCATGGCTCCTGAGTCGCAGACAGCCTGACACCCGCGGCGTGGCCGCCACGGAACCAACCACCGCGGAAACCGCCTGATCGCTGCAAGATATTGTCCGTTGACCGCGTAATGCACCGCAGCGGCGCTGATTGTTTGCCCTGGGGCACGAAGGGCTGCACACCTGCTTTGATGTTTTCGCTTCTGTCTTTTCTATCCACTTCGATATTCATGAGAAAATATTACCTGACGGACTTACATGCTCTTTGATTCCAAAAACGCCGGGTCCCCGATCTCCACATCGAAATCAACAGGCAAGGAAAGCCTGCTCCGCAGCGTCTTTCGCAACCCTTTGCTGTACACAACCGCGCTACTCGTGCTTGGCCTGATCTATGTGGGAGGGGTATTCCTCGTGCGCTGGCAGGAAGACCGCGACTTCGCGCGCAGGGATGAGCTGAAAAAAGCCCAGGAGCGAGCGAATGCGCAGCGCGATTTTGAATCTCTCGGCGGGAGCAATTTTGAAATACTGAATTTCTACGTCAGCCCCGCGGCCATCCGTCGTGGAGAAGTGGCTGAATTGTGTTACAGCGTTTCGAATACCAAAGCGGTGCGCCTGGACCCGCCGGCCGGCAACGTGTGGCCCTCGCTTAACCGCTGCGTGGACATATCACCCAAGAAGACCACAACCTACACTCTTACGGCTGAGGATGCCGGAGGCCACACGAAAACTTCGACGGTCACGCTTCCAGTTCAATGAATTCCCAAGCCTTCTGCGTCATTCTTGGGCTGGGGGGGCAGCCCTTGATTCTATTGATGGCCCTTCCCTCGCCTCCATCCGGCCTGCCCTCAGCGGATTGCGCGACGGAACCGCATCGCAGGCGAAGAACATCTCACGGCGCATCGTGTCGCGAGGATTTCCTCAGGCCCGAAGCCGACGCCATGTTGTGATAGAATTACGGTTTACGCAGTAGTGGGAATCCGCGCGATTTCCCCAATTACAAATGTTGTTTTATCTTGAGGACGTCCGCAAACACCGCGGCCCATCCGAGCTTTACTCCAATCGCGCAGAAGTGAAGTCCAAGATAAACGATCAGGAAGATTGCCATGGGCGAACAACCTAACGATCCTCTCGCAAAAATCAAGCAAAAGATCGAACTGGAAATCCGCGCGGTCGAATCCGAACTGGTCAACGATCTCCCCAAGGAGATTGCCAAGGCCCGGGCACACGGCGACCTTTCCGAGAATGCCGAATACAAATACGCCAAGGAGCGACAGGCATATCTGAACGCCCGCATGGGACAATTGAGAAAGCGCATGGGCGATATCTCCATGCTGAACATGAGCAACCTCTCGCGAGACAGCGCCGGATATGGCTCGCGCGTTTGGGTACTGGATACAAAGAAGTCCGTGAAAATTGAATACAAGCTTGTAACTACTGAGGAATCCGACGCCGCCAAGGGTCTGATTTCCACTACATCCCCCATCGGCAAGGCGCTTTTGGGCCGCAAAGTGGGTGACGAAGTTAAGGTACAGACCCCCACGGGCGTCAAGGAATTGGAAGTCGTCCGCCTGAAAACTATTTATGAAGAAGAGGAGTGACGCCCCGCGTGATGCGTACGCCATCCTCCGGAGATTTGGTTTGATCCCCAGCGTGACCTCCCTCCTCGCAGGCCGGGGTAGCCTGTGAAACCGTCACTGATTGTTCATGGCGGAGCTTGGACCATCCCGGACGAAGCAATCTCTGCCTGCAAAGCAGGATGCCGGCGCGCACTCGAAGCCGGATGGGAAATATTGAGGAGCGGCGGCCAGGCGGCCGACGCCGTCGAAGCCGCCATCGTTGTCCTCGAAGATGATCCCGTTTTTGACGCCGGCACCGGCGCACACTTGACCCTCGATGGCTGCGTCGAGCTCGACGCTATCCTGATGGATGGCGCAACTCTCAAGGCCGGTGCCGTTACCACGCTCCGGCGCATCAAGAATCCCATCCGCTTGGCGCGTCGCGTTATGGAACGGTGCGATCACATGATGCTGTCGGGCGAAGGTGCCGAGCGTTTCGCGGTCGAGAAGGGCCTTCCGCTATGCGATCCGCAAGATTTGATTGTCCCGCGCGAAATCGCGGCCTGGGAACAGTGCAAGCGAGATAGCCACGACAGCATGCATCACGTCCACCAGGGCGGCACCGTAGGCGCAGTGGCCTTGGACGCCGGCGGCCACATGGTTGCCGGCACTTCCACTGGCGGCACCTGCTGCAAACGGCCCGGTCGCGTGGGAGACGCACCCCTGATCGGCTGCGGCACTTATGTGGACCAGGAAGCGGGCGGCGTTTCCTGCACCGGATGGGGCGAAGCCATCATGAAAATTGTCATGGCCAAAGCCGCCGTCGATAAGTTGCGTGAACGGCCTGCGAACCCGCAAGATGTCGCCGATGCTTGCGTGCGTCTGTTGGCTTCGCGCGCAAATGGAACGGGCGGCCTGATTCTGCTGAATCGCGGCGGCGATCCCGCGGCATCCTTCAACACTCCAAACATGGCCTACGGTTTCGTCCAGCAGGATGGAACTTTCTTTGTTTCATCCTAGGGATTCAAGCAAAAACTGTTTGGGAAACTTTTTTATTGCTCGTTCTTCATTTATTTGTGAAATCCAGGACAACAAATCTTTTTTCAAACTGAGTGTCATTGTTGAACACCCACCGTTCTCCACCGGGGATCCACTTCAACAATCCCGCGGGAAACATGGGCGCCTTCTTCTCTCTTGGCCCGGTCGTGTCTTTCATCTTGTCGAGGAACACGACGAATCGCGCATGCGTTTCAGTCGATGACCATGACCGTGAGGGCTCTACTCGAATCGCGAATGCTCGCACCTCGTCCGTTTCCAGTATCGGCACCTGGGTCACACCCATCCGGTCGTTGCTCTGAGTTGGAGAAGCCTGTGCCGCGGGACTGAGTGCCGCGTCCACCGAGGGGTAATAAATCTTTGCTTCACCCTGCTGGTGCAACAGTGAAATCGTCACATTGCGAAACGGAGTGTCACCCACATTTCCGGCAACATGTGCGAACGGACCTTTGGCAAAATTTATGGTCGTATCCGGCAAATACATTTGTACTTGCGGCTTGTCCACAATGGCATTGGTCACTTGCGCGCCGCCCAGCACCACGTAAACGTAGTCGTAGTCATGCTGGTGGAGCAACGTCGATTCATGCGCAGGGACTTCTACCTCGTAGGCCCTCAAATAGGAATTCTCGAGGATCAGATGGTGGTGGTGCTCCTGCGAAATTGGCACAGGCGTCGTAACCCCGGCTTGGGGAGAAGGACTGACACGCCGGGGTCCGCAGGCGAGTGTTGCCGAAAAAGTCATCGCCAGGGTCAGTGCCAAAGCTTTGGACATTAATCTCGTTCACCCTGCTGATTGCTGGTTCCAGATTATACGCCGCCAGTACTGGGCCGCGCCTGAATCTGTCTCCAAATCCTTCGGCATCTCGATTGCCGCACCGCTCGCCATCGTGCTAGCATCCGCCAATTCAGGGGCTCGCGCCGTGCCAGGTGCGCGACGGGCGGGCGCAGGGGCTCCATCTTCAGGCCACAGGGGGGCACATGCGCGCCTATAACACGCAGTTCATCAGAAATGTCGGCATTGTCGGCCACGGCGACACCGGAAAAACGCAACTGGTGTCGTCGTTACTCCACACCGCTGGGATGACCACCCGGCACGGTAAAGTTGCGGAAGGAAACACCGTCACCGACTGGGACGAGGAAGAAATCGCGCGGAAAATCTCCATCCAATCCGCTCTGGCCTACGCCGAATGGGCGCCCACGGGCCAGCCGGAAAAAACCAAGATCAATTTCCTCGATACGCCGGGCTATAGCACCTTCATTAACGAGACGCGCGCGGTCCTGATTGCCGCCGACTGTGCCTTGATTCTGGTTGACGCCCACGCCGGCGTCCAGGTAGTCACCGAAAAAGTTTGGGATTTCTGCGCGGAATATGAACTACCGCGCGCCTTCATTGTGAATTGGATGGACCGCGAGCTGGCCAACTTTGAGCGCTCGCTGGAATCAATCCAGCAAGTTTTCGGCCGCGGCGCCATCGCCGTGCAAATGCCCATCGGCGCGGAGAAAAATTTCCGCGGCGTGGTGGACCTGATCTCCATGAAGGCCCACCTCTACGCTCCCAATGGCGATGGCAAAGCAAAAATCGAGGAGATTCCTGCAGACCTGGCGGACGCCGCCAAGGAAGCCCATGAAAAACTGGTCGAGCTGGTCGCCGAGGGCGATGACAAGCTCCTGGAAGAATTCTTCGCCGAAGGCACTTTGCCCCTTCCCGACCTGATCAAGGGTTTGCGCGGGGCCGTCCAATCGCGCCGCATCATTCCCGTCCTGGCCACCGCGGCGCTGCCCAACATGGGCAGCGAATCGCTCCTGAATTTCATCGTGGATATTTTCCCCGATCCTTCCACGAAGGGATCAGTGACCGGCTTTTCGCAGCCCGGCCGCAAAGGCGACGAAGTCGTCCGCAAGATCGCCGACAGCGAACCCGTTTCACTTTTCGTTTTCAAAACTCTTGCCGACCCGTTTGCGGGTCGCATCAGCTATTTCAAGGTGATGTCCGGAGTGCTGAAAGCGGACGCCACTTTACTCAATTACAATCGGGGCTCTTCCGAGCGCCTGCAGCACGTCCAGGTCATGCAGGGCAAGACCGCCTCCGACGTGCCGGAAATGCATGCAGGCGACATGGGCACAGTTGCCAAGTTGAAGGACACGCTCACCGGCGACACCATGGGAGACAAGTCCCATCCGATTTTTTACCCTCCCGCGCGAATTCCCGAACCCTCCATCACCTTCGCCATCGAGCCGAAAACGCGTGCCGACGAGGATCGCATCGGCCAGGCCATCCACCGCATGCTCGAGGAAGATTTAGCGCTGCGTTTTTCGCGTGACCCGCAAACCAAGGAATTCCTGCTCTCCGGGTCGGGCCAGCAACACATCGAAGTCGTGGTCGCAAAACTCCGCAAGCGCCATCACGTGGAACTAACATTGAAACCACCCAAAGTCCCCTACCTCGAAACCATCCGGGGCAAGGCCGAAGCGGAAGGCAAACATAAGAAACAAACTGGCGGTCACGGCCAATTCGCCGTCTGCCGCATACGGTTGGAGCCCCGGCCTCACGGCAGCGGATTCGAGTTTGTGGACGATGTGTTCGGGGGAGCGATTCCCAACAACTTCATTCCTTCCGTTGAAAAAGGCATCCGCGCCTCCGCTGAGCGCGGATACCTGGCGGGCTTCCCGGTAGTGGACTTTCGCGCGGTGCTGTTCGACGGCAAGTATCACGACGTGGACTCCTCGGACATGGCTTTCAAAATCGCGGGTTCACTGGCCTTTAAGGAGTGTATGAAGCAGGCCAAACCCGCGCTGCTTGAACCGATCATGAACGTGGAGATCGCCGCGCCGGAGCAGTATTCGGGCGATTTGATGGGCGACCTGAGTTCCCGCCGCGGCAGAATCAGCGGCAGCGAGATACGAGGTACGCACGTGGTGATCAAGGGGCACGTGCCGCTCTCGGAAATGTTGAACTACGCCACAGGTCTCACCTCCATGACCCAGGGCCGCGCCAGCTACAGCATGGAATTTGACCATTATGATTTCGTGCCCGGCGAGGTGGCCGAAAAAATCATCGCGCACGCCAAGGCCACCCGCACCGGGGAAGAAACCGAAGAAGAGATCTGAGCCCGCCGCGCCATTGTGCGCCGCGCCAATTTGGACGTTGTAAGTCTGGGGATTTACGAGACAATCCCTGCTGGCGCATTCATCTCTTCTGAAAAGCCGCGCCGCCGGACAGGACCTTCATGAATAAAGACCGCTCCAAGAATTGGCGCGACTCCACTCGCGCCATCCACGCCGGAGAATCACATCATGGAATCGGCGGCCCCGTCAGCACGCCCATCGTTCGCTCCTCTACCTTCACGTTTTCCAGCACGGCGGAAATGAAACGCTGGGCCGAAGGCAAGAGCAAGGCCTATATCTACACGCGCTACGGAAACCCCACGCTCACGGTTGCCGAAGACAAGCTTGCGGCGCTGGAACACGCGGAAGCTGCGGTGGTCGCCGCCAGCGGCATGGCGGCCATCTCCTCGGCCCTGCTCTCACTGCTTTCCCACGGCGATGAAATCATCGCCACACGCCAGCTCTATGGCGGCAGTTATCGCCTGATGCGCGATATCCTCCCGCGCTTCGGAATTAGAGTTCATCACGTGGAAAATGATCTCGTGGGCGTCGAGCGCCTGGTCGGCGATCGCACCCGGGTCCTGTACGTGGAGACGCCGACAAACCCCACTCTCCGCATAGTCGATCTGCGAAAAGCCCTGGCGCTGGCCCGCAAATTCAAACTGGTTTCCATGGTGGACAACACCTTCGCCTCACCCGCCTTGCAGAAACCCATTGA
>DATNHU010000070.1:0-6921 GCA_035604795.1 Candidatus Limnocylindrales bacterium | reverse complement strand
ACAAACGATAACGAAGGCCAGCAGAGTGCCTATGCTTACAAGTTCACCTAGCACTCGGATAGGAATCACCGAGGCAAAAATGGCTACGAAGATCCCCACGAAAATTGAGGAAATATAGGGGGTACGAAATTTCGGGTGAACCTTACTCGCCCACCTTGGTAGCAAGCCATCGCGCGACATTGAAAAAAACACACGGGATTGGCCGAGCAACATCACGATCATCGTGCTGCTAAGCCCGCAGATCGCGCCGAGCTTGACCAGGAAACTGCCCCATCCAACACCCGTCCTGTCAATGCCGATGGCAATTGGGTCCGGAACATTTAATGTCGTATATTTCACCAATCCCGTGAGCACCCCGGCCACGAGAATGTACAAGATAGTGCAAATAATGAGCGAACCAAGAATCCCAATGGGCATATCGCGTTTCGGATCCTTTGCCTCCTGCGCCGCGGTTGAGACCGCGTCAAATCCTATATAGGCGAAGAAAATCACTCCCGCTGCCCGAACGACCCCGGACCAGCCGAACTCTCCAAACTGTCCTGCGTTTGGTGGAAGGAACGGATGCCAATTGGCCGTTGCCACCGAAGGATTCTTGAAAATGAAATGAGCCCCGAGGCCGATGAATATCAGCAGGACGCATACCTTGATGAAAACGATAAGGGAGTTGATGTTTGCCGACTCTTTAATCCCGATTACTAAGATAGTCGTGCAGAGTGCTATTCCGATGAATGCAACGAAGTTGAACACTCCGGTGGCATGTTGCAAAGACCCAGGGTCAATGCCTGCGGTTTGAAGCGTTGGCAGGATGCGGCTCAGCATCTCCCATCTGCCTTTGTAAAGAACGAACTCAGCGCCGGGTGTACCTGCAATCGCAGGATTGATATGGATTCCAAAATCCTGGAGGAAGCTGATGACGTATCCGCTCCAGCCCGAGGCAACTGTCGCGGCGCCGAAGGCATACTCGAGCACCAGGTCCCATCCAATAATCCAGGCAATCAATTCCCCAAGCGTCGCATATCCATACGTGTAGGCGGAGCCTGCTACCGGAATCATCGCCGAAAACTCGGCGTAACACAGGCCAGCGAATACGCAGGCGAAGGCTGCGAGGATGAACGAGAGCACAATGGCCGGCCCGGCATAGTTCGCCGAAGCCGCGCCGGTGAGAACGAAAATTCCCGTCCCGATAATGGCCCCGATCCCCAGTGAAATCAGGTTGGTGGAAGTCAGGGCTCGTTTCAGCGAATGCTCACCCACTTCCGCGGATTCCGCCATGATCGTGGCGATCGGCTTCTTGATCATTATGGAGCTGGCCATCCGGTGTTACTCCTTTCGCTGGAGCGCCCGCACAACTTGAATTTGACCCTTAGACACGCGGTCGCACATCTCAGCGCAAACTTGTTCCATATTGATTCAGATTCTTGGCTTACGTTATCCACGAACTTTGAAGACAATCAAAACAGGCTAAGTCTACTGCGCTTTTTGGCCCGGAATTCCATTATCAATCAACACTGCCATCAAACTATAAAGCCCGAACCGGAGTTCCTCAGGCTGCGCAAAAACTGGACTACTTGCAACAACTTGCAGCAATTCCCAGGTACTCCCGTGCGCGGGCTGCCGGGTCGGCCGCGCCAATCAGGTCACTAGCCACTGCGACGCAATTCGCGCCAGCCCGGAGGACTTCGAGAGCGCGGGCGACAGTGATTCCGCCAATCGCAACCAGCGGCTTGGTGGTCAGCTTCCGCGCGCGCCGGATGAAATCCGTGCCCACGACCGGGTCCGACTGCTTCTTCGTTCTGGTGGGAAATATGGGCCCAACTGCAATATAGTCCGCCGAGGTTTCCGCGGCCTCGCCCACCTGGTCTAGAGTGTGTGTTGACACGCCCACCCAGAAACTGGATGCACCGGTGTCTCCGGATGCTGCCTCACCACAAACCGCGCGCGCGTCTTCGACCGCCAGATCCTCCTGCCCAACGTGAGTTCCTCCCGCACCAACCAGGCAGGCGATATCCGGCCGGTCGTTCACAATAAGTCGCACATCGCTTCCGGCAAGCGCATGTGCAATTCGCGCTGATTTCTCAAACAGCGTGCGGGAGGAAGCGGCTTTATCGCGATATTGGATCAGCCCGACGCCGGCATTGGCCAGCGTGCGGGCGATCGCACTTTCGTCCCCGGTGACCAAGTCCGCGGTCAATATGGCGTAGACGCTCGGGAAGGCAGGCTTCATTTGCCGCGCGGCGCCAAGAGGCCCGAGGTCTCCAAAAAATGCGTGTCGAAGTTGCCGGCCTGAAAATCTGAATTGGCCAGGATACGCCGGTGGAGCGGGATGGAAGTCTTAATTCCTTCCACGATGAACATGTCCAACGCGCGCCGCATGCGCGCCAGCGCTTCGGCGCGGTCGCGGCCACGAGTGATGAGCTTGGCGATCAGCGAATCGTAGTAGGGCGGAATCGTGGAGTCGGCGTAGGCTGCCGTATCCACGCGCACGCCGGTTCCCGAAGGGATGTGGAACGTGGTGATGCGCCCGGCGGAAGGGGCGAACGTGTCCGGATCCTCCGCGTTGATGCGGCATTCAATGCTGTGCCCTAGGAATTCTACTTTGCCCACAGCATCCTCAAGCCGCTCCCCCGCGGCGATGCGGATTTGCGATTTAATCAGGTCCACGTTGGCGACCATTTCAGTGACCGGATGCTCGACCTGGATCCGGGTGTTCATTTCAATGAAGTAGAAGCTGCCGTCCGAATCCCTCAAAAATTCCACGGTTCCCGCGTTGGTATAGCCAATCTTGCGCAGCGCATTCACCACTTTGCTGCCCATTTCGCTGCGGGTGGCCTCATCCATGACCGGCGATGGCGATTCCTCAATTAATTTCTGGTGCCGCCGTTGAATGCTGCACTCGCGTTCGCCCAGATGAATCACGTTGCCGTACTTGTCGCCCAGCACCTGGAATTCAATGTGCCGGGGCTTCTCGATCAACTTCTCCATGTAAACATCGGGAGTTCCAAAAGCCTGCTGCGCCTCGTTTCGCGCGGCGTCAAACGCGGCAACCAATTCGCTCTGCTTGCGCACCTCGCGCATGCCCCGCCCGCCGCCGCCAGCCGATGCTTTGATGATGAGCGGATAGCCGATTCGCTTGGCGGCCTTCTGCGCCTGGGCTTCATCTTCCACGATGCCGTCGCTGCCGGGTACCACGGGCAATCCCGCTGCCGCTACCTCCTGCCGCGCGCGCTCCTTTTCGCCCATCAGCCGGATCATTCCCGGGCTGGGGCCAATCAGCGTGATGCGCGAGGCCTCGCACACTTCCGCAAAGTTGGCGTTCTCGGAAAGAAAGCCGTAGCCGGGATGAATGGCGTCCACATTGGTGATTTCCGCCGCGCTGATCACGTGCGGGATATTCAGGTAGCTTTCGCTGCTGCGTGGCGGCCCGATGCACACGGCCTCATCGGCGAACCGGACGTGCAAGGAGTTGCGGTCTGCCTCGGAATAAACTGCAACTGTGGGGATCCCCAATTCCTTGCAGGCGCAAATCACCCGCAAGGCAATTTCGCCGCGATTGGCGATCAAAATCTTACGGAACATTGTCGACGGGGACGTTTTCGTCGTGGCGGTGGATTGTCTCTGCGCGATTGTCGGAGTGGTTGGCAAGGCGTTTGCCAGTATCTCTGGCTTAAGGATTTGAGCTTGCAAAGACCGATCGATCGGGCGCGTTGAACGCCGCCCGGTAAATCTCTCTACTTTTTCCTGTTGGGACGGATGGCGAATAGCGGCTGGCCATACTCCACAGGCGTGGCATTCTCCACCAACAGACGGAGGATGACTCCGCTGACATCCGATTCGATTTCGTTCATCAATTTCATGGCTTCCACGATGCAGACGACTTGCCCAGAGTCAACATGATCCCCGACCTTCACGAAGGGAGGCGCTTCTGGCCCCGCCGCGGCGAAAAATGTGCCGACGATCGGCGATTTAATCAGGTGGAGTTCCTCGGCAGGCGCGGGCGGCGCCTGGGTGGGTGGCGGAATCTCCGGGGCAATTGTTGGCGAAGTTGACTCTGCGACCGGCGCCTGAACGCGGCCCCGTGCCTGGGCGGCTGCGTTTCCAGCGGCACGCCTTAGCGCAATCCGCAAATCCCCCTGCGCATACTCAAACTGGTCCAAGCCGTGCTTGTCCATAAAAGCCAAGAGGCGCTCGACTTCGGGCAGGTCTAGCCCTCGCAAGCCTGCTCCCGTGACAGGAGATGTTTTTTTCTTTGCTGCCATGAAGGTTTAGAGTTCCAGAAGCTCCCGCGAAGTAGTGGTCAAGATCTCGGTCCCGTTCGCGTGAACCGCCAAATCATCCTCGATCCGGATCCCCCCAATATCAGGAACATAGACGCCCGGCTCGATTGTTACCACCATTCCAGGTTCGATCCGGGCCATCTGCCCCTTGGCCAGACGGGGGTCTTCGTGAACTTCCAGCCCCAGACCGTGCCCGGTGCTATGAACGAAGTACTTTCCCAACTTATAGGACTCCAATACGCGCCTAGCCGCCGCATCTGGAACCCCAGCCTGAACCCCTGCCGCAGTCGCTTCACAGGCGGCCTTCTGCGCTTCCCGGACCGCTTTGTACCATTGCCTAATGCGGCCAGTGGCGCGTCCCAGGAACACCGTGCGGGTCATATCTGAGCAATAGCCGGTGAGTATAGCACCAGCGTCCAGCACCACCAATTCATTTCTACGGAGTCTCCGGCTTGTCGGGCGGGCATGCGGCAGTGCCGCGCGCGGTCCCGAGGCGACGATGGTTTCAAATGAAGGACCTTCCGCGCCCAGCTTTCGCATGCGGTAGTCCATCTCGGCCGCCAAATCGAGTTCCTTGATCCCAGGACGGATTACTTTAAACACATCGTCAAAAACGCTCGAAATAAGCAGGGCGGCAGCCCTCATTATCCGAAGTTCCGGCCCGGACTTTATCGTCCGGAGCCCTTCGACCCACCCGGCGCCTGAAATCCAATTGGCAGAGTGCCTGGCGGCCTTAACCAATCTGGCCTTTTCTGAAACTGTCATATGAGAGAAATCGAGAGCAATTCTCGGTTTCCGGGCCCTGATCGAATCCAGCCGATCTCCGGCGGCCATGAGGATTGGCTCCTTCGGAATAAGCACACTTACCCCGGATTCCCGCGTCTGCTCCCGCGCCTGCACCATGTAGCGGCTGTCCGTGATGAGGGTAACGCGCGTTGGCTCCACGACCAGAATGCCTGCAGAACCCAGGAATCCGCAGAGGTAGTAAATATTCGGGGCGTGTGTAACTACGAGAGCCTCGGCGTGGAATTCCATGAGGCGCTTTCGGAGCCTCACCATCCGCTGGCGATATTCGTTAGGCATAAAAAGAAGGGAGGAGACTTTCGCCTCCTCCCTCTTAGGATTGTGCCTCAGTTTTGCGAGTCTGGCTAGTCTTGGGATACCCGCGGGGTCAGGAAGAACAGCAGTTCCTGAGACTGCACGCTAACCGCGCGGCGCTTAAACAGGTTTCCGATGATCGGGATGCTTCCAACCAGCGGAACCTCGTTGTACTGAGTGCTCTGCTGGTCGACGATAACGCCTCCCAGGACGATGGTCTCGCCGTCATGCGCCAGAACTGTATTGTCCACTGATTGAGTGGCCAGAGCCGGCTGGCCCAAAATTGCCGGAATACCATTGTCAATCTGGGTGTTTTCCAAATGAACGATCATTAGGATAGTGCCGTCCGCGGTGATTTGCGGGGTAACCTTCAGCATCAACACGGCGGACACATATTGTGTCGAAATGGTGTTGTTGATGTTGGTTTGAATGGGGATCTGCGTGCCCTGTTGAGTCATCCCTTCGGTATTATTCTGAGTCACGACCTTCGGCGCTGAGAGCAGCTTGCCAACGCTCTTCGATTCCATTGCCGTGATCACAAAATCCACCGCGAAGTTCTTGGAAAGGTTGGTTATTGAAAATCCGCTTGTCGGCCCGACCGCGGGAAGATTTGTATTCAGCGGCAGAATAAACCCACCAGCGGTTGACCCGCTGCCTGAGCCTGATCCACTGGAGCCACTGGACCCAGAGGAGGAGGAAGGGTTGATGGAATTGAGGCCGCCGATGACCGTCCTGCCATTGGCTGCCAACCCTTGGATCCCAAACTGAGTTCCAATGTCCTGGGCGAAGGAACGCGACGCCAGAATAACGCGAGCCTCGATTTCCACCTGCTGAGACTTACGGTCCAGTTGGTGAATCAAGTCGTCCAACCTGGGAATATTGGACGGAATGTCCTGAATGATCAAAGTGTTGGTCCGCGGATCTCCAAAAATCGTGCCGCGCTTGGTCAGCAAAGGCTTTAGCAAATCGTCCATTCCCTTGCCTTGCTGCTGAGCTGCGGCGCCACTGCCAGTGCCCTTGGTGGCTTTGGCATAGCTTAAACGCCGAGTCACCAAGGTCGTCTCAACGGATTCGGTCACTGCCTTGATCAAATCGGCGCGCTGGTCGGCTTCCGACTTCAAGGTGGCTTGTGTTGCGATGCGCAGCACATTGCCATCAAGCTGTTTGTCGAGATTATTGTTCTTCAGCACGATGTCCAGCGCCTGATCCCAGGGCACATCCACAAGTACGGTCGTCAGCGTTCCTTTGACGGAAGGATCCAGAACCACATTCAATCCGCTGATTTCATGAATCAAGCGGAAGAAATCCAGCAGATCCAAATCCTTAAAATTCACATTAATGCGTTCGCCAGTGTAGTGGGTCGTTGTTTGGGGCGTTCCCGCGGGTACTGGCGTCGTCTGTTGCTGCATCTGTTGCAAAGGAGTCGTCTGAGTTGGCTGCTGAACCTGTTGCGGGATCGGCGTCGGCGGGAGCGGTTGGGCCGGGCTCGCCAGGGCAAATGAGGTCTTGGTCAGCCATTCCGGCAGCGGCATGCTGGGCGGAGGAACCA
>DATNHU010000069.1:0-5626 GCA_035604795.1 Candidatus Limnocylindrales bacterium | reverse complement strand
CCCGCCGCAACCACCCTAGTGAGCTTTGTTGCTATTGTCTTGGGCTGTTCCCTCGACCTAGCTTTATTCGTTCTGGTCTTCCGGAAGAAGCTTTATGGAAAATTGATTGTTTTTGCGCTTTATTTCACTTTGCTTGGACCGTGGCAATACATATGGATCTGGGCCTCGAATACACCGAGACTTTACCTGGTAACCTGGATTTATTTCTTTTGGGCATCTCAATTTGCTTTTTCAGTGCTCCGTTTGCTTGCCATCACAGAAATATGCTGGCGCGCTCTGCATGAATACTCCGTTGTTTGGAAACTTACTCTGCGCATATTGGGAGTTGCCTTGGTTTTTCTTCTTTCCTGGACAACCAGCTCTGCCATAAACAACAGCCATGTATTCCGGGCATTTATCAGCAAGGGCTTGCAACGATTTGAATTCATGCAGGCAGTTTTACTTCTGGCGATACTCTTTGTTGGAACCTATTACAGCATCGTTGTGCCGCCGCTATATCGCTGGATGCTGGCCGGCGCCGGCGTTTTTTCGGCCATACAGGTGGCAAATTATGAGCTGGGGCTTAACACAAAATATCCGCCAAACAGCATTTATGATTTCGTGGAGCGGTACACTTTTGCGGCAGTCTTAATGCTATGGGCTTGGGCAATCTGGCGCTGGGCGGACGATTCCACCATGTCGCCGCGACTAATTTCGCAGCAATCCTATGACGAACTCCCCCACAAATTCATAACCGCCTGCGCGACCTCAACGATCGCTTGGCTGGCCTGCTGGACCGTCGCAAGTGAATTGTCCCTCACCTTCGGGCGTCCCTATTCGCATTTGATTCGAGATCGCACCGATGATTTGAGCTGGGGAACTGGCGATCTGCCTCTTTTTCTCCCGCGCGTCCAGTGTTAATTCCTCAACAATCGTATGACACTCTCTTCCCTCCCCAAGTTCGTGCCCGTTTGCGCGACTGGAATGTCCGTTTGGCGGACACGCTGGGGAAGCATAGTTGACGGAAGTCTGACTACTGCCGAATCTTTTCCTTGCAAGCCCCACAGATGTGAATGTTAAGATGCCGCCTCATGGTTTCGCTGAATTTGTGGCTCAATTCGGTCGTGAGCGTTCTCAGCATCTCACTGTGTCTGATTTTGCTTGTCGTGGTATTTTCCCGCAGGCTCTACCGCCAGTTGTTGTTTCTTACCGCTTACGTGATCTTGCTTACGCCGGCGGTTCTGGTCTGGGTCTGGTTATCTCATTCTCCGTGGCTCAACACACGTGGCGGATTCCTTTACTATTGGACCGCCAACTCCATACTTACATTTCTGCGA
This sequence comes from Candidatus Limnocylindrales bacterium, assembly GCA_035604795.1. Classification (GTDB taxonomy): domain Bacteria; phylum Acidobacteriota; class Terriglobia; order Acidiferrales; family UBA7541; genus DASTCZ01. Next base: position 4,310 of record DATNHU010000069.1, on the reverse strand, counting down.
TTATTCATTCTTGCGGAAATCTGCTGGCGCGTCTTGCATGAATATCGCCTGGTCTGGACTCTAGCCTGGCGGGCCCTGGCGGGGGTCGCAACCCTTCTTATTCTGGTGACGGTCTACTTTCTGATGCACAATTCGCATGACTATCAGGCTTTCATTTTGACCGTCCAGCAGGGTCTCGATTTCACTCAGGCAGTGCTGCTTCTGATGCTGCTTTCGATTGGAACGTATTACCAGATCAAGATATCCGCTCTCCACCGCCTGGTGCTGGTCGCAAGCTGTATCTATTCAGCGGTTCAATTGACGAATAGCCAGCTCGGCCGTTACACAAAAGTGCCCACCGACTCCCTATTTGATTTTGTACAACATTTCACTTTTATCTTGATGTTGGGGATTTGGGTCTGGGCGGTCTGGCGTTGGGCGGACTTGCCCGAACAACCGGCGAGAAAAATACAGCAGGCAACTTACGATCAACTTTCTTCCGTGATCCATGCACGGCTGGCGCTGCCGAATGAAAACTTATCAAAGATGTTAAGGCGCAGACCGGAATGAGAGATACAGCGCCGCTGCCCATCGACTCTCCCCCTCAGCAGAGGGGCGGTACCTCCATTCATAGGCATCGGCTGTCACATGAATGATTGTATGGAAGAGGCAGTTTACCGTACTATATAGAAATGGTAGGATAGGACCGAAATTCGAGCGATCAAACCGGTGAATTCTCCGCTATGAATAGCGTCTTCTTATTTTCCCTGGTAACACTCGCCCTGCTGGGCGCCCTTTACTGGTTGTCTCGCCGCATGAGCACGGACCGCGGCGCGGCTCACCTCTTGGAGACGCTATCCGCCGAAGACTTATTACCGCACCATTACAAATATTTCCCGCAGATCCGCCAGGCGCTCTCCCCTGAGGACGAACGTTTCCTGGGGACTCGGGCCAATGCGGCCACGCGCCGTTTGGCCCGCCGCGCACGCCGCCACTCCGCTCTCAGGTTCATGGAAGGATTACGGGAAGATTACAACCGGCTGGATCGCCTCGCGCGTACTTTGACCGCCCTGGCACCTTCCGCAAGTTCCCAACGGGAAATCGAGCGAGTATTCCTTTTTGTGCGGTTTAATTTCCTTTGGACCCTGGTGTGGATGAGCCTTTGGACGGGTGCGACCCCAATTGTGCAACTTAGAAGCTTGGCGGATCTGATTGGGTCTCTGGCTGCTCGCCTGGAGACCTCGATGGCGGCATTGCAGACTGCTACCTCGGCCGCGGGTCTCAAGACTTCGTGATCGCGGCTGATTCCGCTTCGCGGAGAGCCTGCCGTACAACTCTCCAGAAACTATCTACCTCAAATGGCTTTTGAATGTGGGGAGATCCGCTGCGTTCAAGCAGCCGCGCCGATTCGGCGGCGCTGGCATCCGACATCGTAAACACAATCCTCTGTGCCAATTCTGAACGATTTTCGCAGATCCAATCGTAGAGTAAATTCGTTGAGATTTCACCAGGCATCTTCATGTCTGTAACGATGAGGTCCACTTGTTCTTTCTGCAGCACTTCCAATGCTTCCTTGCCGTTTCGCGCCAGAATCACGGACAGGTAGCGTCCCTCCAGGATCGCTCTTTCCAGCTCCAGAATTGATTCTTCGTCGTCAACCAGTAGGATCCGGCCCGTGGTCGAAATTTGTTCCGCGCCATTCGCGTCATAGTCTCCGTTTGATCGGCCCACCGACAAAACCGGGAGGGACACCGTCACAGCGGCCCCTTTACCTGGTATGTTTTGCACGGAAATTTCGCCACCATGCTCGGTGACAATTCCATAGCAAATACTCAATCCCAGCCCGGTCCCCTTCCCGACCGCCTTGGTTGTATAGAATGGATCGAACACGCGGTGCGTGTCTTGAATTCCTGGACCGCTGTCAACAAACTCGGCCACAATTCGCCCTTGATCATTTCCAGTGCGCACCCAGATGTCGCCGCGATCGGATCGTTCGAGGATAGCGTCTACTGCATTATTCAATATATTGAGGAAAACTTGTTGGAGCTGGTGGGCATCGGCGCCCGTGAGAGGAAGGTCTTTATGAAACTCGCGGTGAACCTGAATATTGTTGACGCGCAAATCGTATTCGCGCAGGGAGATAGTATCCTCCACCACCTGGTTGATCCGCACCGGAAGCCGCTCGGGCTTTTGTTGACGCGCGAAACTGAGCAGGTTATTCACAATTCGATGCGTGCGGCGCGCCTGTTTATGAAGTTTTTCTACGTAATCCGCGCCCCGCTCAGTCACATGCTCGCTCGAGGCCAACAGCTGGCTGTATCCCAGAATCGCTGTCAGAGGGTTATTCAGTTCGTGCGCCACACCGGAGATCAGCTGTCCAATTGCGGCCATTTTCTCGCTTTGCAGAAGCTGTTCCTGGGTCCTCCGCAAGTTCTCATATGCTTCGCGCGTTTCATCCAGCAGGAGCATTTTTTCAATGGATGCGGCAATTTGATTGCCCACGGAGGCCAGCAAATTGATTTCCGCGCTGGAAAAATCTCGAAACTTCCGATTGCCCAACAATAAGCAACCGGCCGGCCGGTCTTTTGACCAAAGCAATACAAAATTCAAGACCTCCAACCCTTCTTTCTGCTGAAAATCGCGGAAAACTGCGGGCAGAGGCAATCCAGAAGCTGAGAGCACAGTCGCATGCACAGCTTTTATGTGTTCGAGCAAGTCAGGAGGCATCTCCACGTTTGGAAAATTGTGCGCATATTCGGAGCGCAGCCCGGAAGCCGCTGTTCTTCGCAGTGTCCCGGTCTCAGGTTCCATCAGGAATATCGAGCCGATTTCTGTGCCGAATAAATCGACGACTTGACGGAGGGCGCGCTCCAAGAGCTCTTCCAATCCGAGAGGCTGGTTGAGCGTTTGCCCAATCGAATTCAGGATCATGAGCTCCCGGTTTCGCCTGCGAATCTCCTGCTCCGCATTCTTTCGCTCGGTAATGTCCAGCACAAATCCTTGGAAAGACACGATCTTACCCGTGGCATCACGCGTCACAACGCTGGATTCCAGCAGGGTAATTATCTCTCCATCCCGCCGCAACATCTGGAACTCAAAGTCGTTTACAGCGCCATGCTCGCGGAGAAGTTTTTGCAGACGTGTGCGGTCCGCGGGATTGACATACAGGCTGGAGGCAATGTCCTTCACGGCCATCAATTCTTCGCGGCTTTCGTAGCCCAACATCCGGCGGAAGGCGTCGTTAAAATCCTGGAAATGCCCCTCGGGGCTAGAAATGAACACGCCCTCTTGCATGTTGGTTATCAACGACCGGTATTTTTCCTCGGCTTGCTGCCGGCCGGTAATGTCTTTCAGGACGTGAACCACACCCAGGCGGCGGCCTGAGGGATCATGAAAGTCAGAATTGGATGCGAGAAGGTATCCCTCCAACCCCGGATCTGGTTTGGTGCCCTTGCCGAGTACGCCCTCACAATACGGACACAACGACCAGCGCGCTCCCTCCGTCCGGAGTATTTCCGACACGTGCCGCCCGCACAGATCATCGGAGGATTTCTTGAGCCGCGACGCGAGCGCCAGATTCACCCGGACCACGGTCCCGGATTCATCGTGAACGAGTATCGGGTCGCCTATGGAATCGAACGTGTAGGACCATTGTCTCTCTGCGGCGGCGGCGTGCTCGAAGAGTTTCAAGTTCTGGATGGTCAAGCCCAGCAGGTTCGCAACGTTTACCAGAAAGTCAATCTCGTCCGCTTGGAAACGCCTGGGTGTGGACGACCCTATCCCCAGCACACCGACCGGACCGTCCTTGCCGGGCAAACGGACATAAGTTACGTCCGATAGGTGTTCTGCTTCCATTCGCGCCCGCAGCGCAGCGGGGGCGTCCTTCCGGTCATAACAAATCCACAACCCTTTTTGAACCAGCAGGGCGTGCGCCCAGGGTTCGGTGGCTACCGGAACCAGTTGACGTTCCGCTGCCCCTCTGCGCAATCCAACTTGTGCGTGGCATTCAAGTTCCGCTGTATCGCCAGTGCCCACCAATAACCGCGCCACGCCATGCGTTGCGCCCACGGCTTCCACAAGGCTATCTAAAACTTGCTGAAGGACTTCATCTACGCTTAGGGTCTGTGTGCTCGCGGTAGTGATCAGGGTCAAACGGCGCAGTTTGTCGTTGAGGTCTTTTAATCTCGAATGGCTTGTTTCCAGAATCAACACCGCCATGCCAATTCCCAACGCAACATACAAGAGCGAGCCGAATGCCAGTCGCAGCGAGTAAAATTCTTGTCCCGGCCAGAATGGGCGGTCCAATTGGTGCAGCCCAATCAGCAGAAGAG
>DATNHU010000068.1:0-4277 GCA_035604795.1 Candidatus Limnocylindrales bacterium | reverse complement strand
CCCGCCGTGAGTATGATCAGACAATGCTCCTGAGCGCCAACGGAAAGAAGATTCATCTTGGAGCGCCGGCATCAAGCCGTATTTGGGTCCGTCGTTTAGACGCATAGTTCCCCTCCCTTCCACTGTTCCCGGGTGATTCCTTGCAAACTTGAATTTTCGTGCCGCACAGGGTAACGTGTCGCTCCTCTACCGGCGCTTCTCGTCAAATATTTAATCCATCCGCTGAACGGCAATGTACGCCGGAGCGCCTAGAATGGGGGCCATATGGCCGTCGAGATTCAGCTGCAAATTAACGGCAAGTCTCATCACAGCAAGGTCGAGCCGAGGCTCCTCCTCGTCCACTATCTCCGCGACACGCTGGGTTTGACGGGCACGCATATTGGCTGCGAGACCTCCATTTGCGGCGCGTGTACCGTGCTGCTGGATGGTAAAGCCGTGAAATCCTGCACGGTGCTGGCCGTGCAAGCCAGCGGCGGCGTGATCACCACGATTGAGGGGCTGGCCGCGACCTGGAGGTCCGGCGGTAATGGAAATGGCCATGGAGCTGCCAATGGCGGCGGATCGCTCCATCCTGTGCAGGAAGGCTTTTGGGAATGCCACGGCCTGCAGTGCGGATACTGCACGCCCGGCATGATTCTGAGTTCCGTGGAACTGTTGCAATCCAATCCAAATCCCAGCGAGTCGGAGATTCGCAATTCAATTTCCGGGAATCTTTGCCGCTGCACCGGTTATCAGCACATCGTTAAATCCGTTCAGTACGCCGCCAAGAAGATGCGTGGTCGCAAGGGATGAGAATTACAAAGAGTTAAGCGCAGCAGGGGAGGCAGCGATGGTTACGGCAGAAGCAGCGCCATTCGTGGGCAGAGCGCTCAAGCGCAAAGAGGATCCGCGCCTGATTCAAGGCATCAGCCATTATGTGGACGATATCTCGCTGACGGGAATGTTGCATGCCGTGTTCGTGCGCTCGCCCTATGCCCATGCACGAGTTCGTTCCGTGGAAACGTCTAAGGCCAAAGTTGCGCCGGGAGTCGTGGCCGTGATGACCGGCGCGGATCTGGGTAGCTCCATCGGAATGGTTCCCTGTGCGGCGCAAATTCCGGATATGAAGGCGGCACCGCGTCCAGTGTTGGCAACTGACCGCGTGCGATTCGTCGGTGAAGCAGTCGCAGTCGTTGTGGCTGAGGACCGCTATGCGGCGCGGGACGCCGCCGATTTGGTGGAAGTGGATTACGAGCCCCTGACGCCGGTGGTTGACCCGGAGAAGGCCATCGCCAAGGGCGCGCCAGTCCTGTTTGATCAGTACTCCGACAACATCGCTTATCGCTGGGAGTTGGAAGGTGGCGACGTAAAAAAGGCCTTCGAGCAGGCCGACGTCGTTGTGCGGCAGCGAATCGTTAATCAGCGGGTCATCCCCGTGGCTATGGAGACGCGCGGTGTGCTCGCGGAATACAAGCCGGGCGAAAAAACTCTGACCATCTGGTCCTCCACACAAATCCCCCACCTTCTGCGCACTCAGCTTGCGGCCATGCTGGGAACGCCGGAACAGTTTGTGCGCGTGATCACTCCGGAAGTGGGCGGCGGATTTGGAAGTAAATTGAACGTGTACGGCGAGGAAGCTCTGGTAGGTTACTTGTCCACGAAATTGGAGCGGCCTGTGAAGTGGATCGAGTCGCGCCGTGAGAATTTTCAGACGGCAATTCACGGCCGCGACCAGATTGATGACATCGAGCTGGCCCTGGAGAAAGACGGCACGGTTCTTGGGCTTCGTTGCAAAGTCATCGCCGACCTCGGCGCTTATTACCAGTTGCTCACTCCCCTGATTCCCACGCTGACGGGCCTCATGATGTGCGGCAGCTACAAGATTCCTGCGGCTCGGATGGAAGTGATTGCCGTACTCACGAACAAGATGTCCACCGACGCGTATCGTGGCGCGGGACGCCCCGAAGCAACTTACCTCATTGAACGCGCGATGGATCTCGCCGCGGCTGAGTTGAAGATGGATCCCGTCGAGATTCGCCGCAAGAATTTCCCCAAGGCCAAGGAATTTCCCTACGCCACGCCGACGGGCTTGATCTATGACAGCGCCGACTACCAGACCTGCTTGAATCTGATGCTCAAGAAGAGCGGGTACAAGAAGCTCCGTGAGGAGCAGGCCAAGCTGCGCAAGCAAGGGCGCTATATGGGAATTGGCGTTTGCACTTATGTTGAGATTTGCGCCATGGGCCCATCCAGCGCCATGCCGGCGGGTGGATGGGAAAGCGCCACAGTCCGCATTGAGCCTACCGGCAAAGTGAATATTCTGACCGGTGCCTCCCCGCACGGGCAGGGACAGGAAACTTCCTTTGCGCAGATTGGCGCAGATGTTCTTGGCCTCGACCCGGAAGACGTATTAATCACGCACGGTGACACGGCCGTCGTCCCCTACGGAATCGGCACGTTTGGCAGCCGGGGAACCGCCGTGGGCGGAACGGCGGCATACAAGTCGCTGGTCAAGCTGCGCGAGAAGCTCGCTCAAATCGCCGCGTTTCTTGCAGGCGCGGAACCGAACGACATGGTTTTTCAAAGTAGAAAAATCTTCTCAAAATCCGACCCCAAAAAATCCGTGTCTTTTCAAGACTGCGTTTCGGCCGCGTATGTTGCAAAGACCCTGCCGCCGGGAGTCGATCCCGGCCTCGATGCCACTACGTTTTTTGAGCCGACCAACTTCACCTTTCCCTTCGGCGCGCACCTGTGCGTTGTCGAAGTGGACGCCGAGACCGGCGATGTGCGCGTGAAAAAATATTTGGCCGTGGATGATTGCGGCAATGTGATCAACCCGCTCCTGGTGGATGGCCAAATTCATGGCGGTATCGTGCAGGCCTTGGGGCAGGCCATGTTCGAAGAAGCTGTTTACGACGAACAGGGCCAGCTCATCACCGGAGAGCTCACCGACTACGCCATTCCCCGCGCTGGTGACATGCCCTGGATCGAAACTGACCGGACGGTGACTCCCACACCCGTAAATCCATTGGGAGTGAAGGGCGTGGGGGAAGCGGGCACTATCGGCGGCACTCCGTGCTTCGCAAATGCGGTGGTGGACGCGCTCGCGCCATTCGGCGTCCGGCATATCGACATGCCGTTCAAACGCGAGCGAATCTGGCGCTTGATGAATGACGGAAAACTGACGCATGACGGAAAACGGATGCGTGACGAAAAACGCGCAGCGGCACCAAGCCCGGCGGGTGGCGCCAAGCGAATTGCGTCGAAGCCCTCGAAACCAACCAAACCTGCAAAAGCTAAGCCTGCCGCCAAGAAGTCTGCGAAATCCAGGAGGGCGAAATGATTCCCGCATCATTTGATTACCACGCGCCGAAATCGCTTGAGGAAGCATTGCGGCTGCTGGAGCGCCATGGCGACGAGGCCAAGCTGCTCGCTGGGGGACACAGCCTGCTGCCACTGATGAAGCTGCGCCTGGCCTCTCCGCGTTTCGTGATTGATATCGGCCGCTTGCGCGGGATGAGCTACGTTAAAGAGGAGTCTGGAGTGATAGCCATTGGCGCGCTTACCACGCATGCCGACGTTGCCTCCTCAGAATTGCTGTCACAACGCTGCCCCCTCCTGGTGGAAACGGCTTTGGAAATTGGAGACGTTCAGGTGCGCAATCGCGGCACGATTGGCGGCAGTCTCGCACATAATGACCCTGCGGCGGATTACCCCGCGGCGATTCTTGCTTTGGACGCGGAAATTGTTGCCGCTACTTCGTCCGGCACAAGAACCATTCCCGCGCGCGAATTCTTCGTGGACATGCTCACCACTCAATTGAAGCACGGTGAAATCCTCACGCAAGTGCGCGTCCCTGTGATGAAGCCTCGCACCGGCGGGGCTTACGAGAAACTTTTCCAACCCGCATCAGGGTTTGCAATTGTCGGCGTCGCAGCGCTTCTAACGCTTGGCGCGGGCGGAAAGATTGAATCGGCGGCGGTTGGAATCACCGGGCTTGGCCCGAAAGCGTTTCGCGCCGAAGGAGTTGAGAAAGCCTTAAAGGGTAAAAAGGCCGGCGACGACCTCTTTGCGGAGGCTGCAAAGCACGCTCCTCGCGGAATTGAACCTCTGGGCGACCTGCACGCCTCTTCGGATTACCGCCGCGAAATGGCTGTGGTATTCACCCGCCGGGCTCTCGCGCGAGCCGCTGCAAACGCATCCGGCAAATCCGCATGAAGCTCTCGGGCACCCAACTTCTCACAGCCTCCCAGGAAGAAGTTTGGAAGGCGATCAACGACCCCAAGATTCTTGCGACC
>DATNHU010000067.1:0-3761 GCA_035604795.1 Candidatus Limnocylindrales bacterium | reverse complement strand
GGGATTACGGGAAATGCATCCTTTGCTACAAATGTGTCGAAGCGTGCGGCGTGGATGCCCAAAATACTTTTGCTATTGGGGTCGCAGGGCGCGGGTTTTCAGCGCACATCGCCACGGAGTTTGAAATTCCGCTCCCGGAGTCCGCGTGCGTATATTGCGGAAACTGCATCGGCGTGTGTCCCACCGGCGCGCTGATGTTCAAATCTGAATTTGAGATGCGCGCGGCCGGCACCTGGAAAGAATCCGAGCAAACAGCCACAGACACGATCTGCCCTTATTGCGGGGTGGGCTGCACTCTCACGGTTCACGCGCAGGATGGGGAGATTGTTCGCGTTTCTTCACCTCTCGACCACTCGGTCACGCACGGCCATCTTTGCATCAAGGGGAGATTCGGCTGGCAATTCGTCCAGATTCGAGAGAAGGGAATGGAATCGGCACATTCAGCGGCAAATCCGCCCGCAACAGGTACTCCGCAACCGTAAATCAATCGGGGTTGTCTAGACCCCTGTAATTTCGCCCGCGTCATTCACGTCAATGGTCGCGCAGCGCGAAACTTTGGGAAGACCGGGCATTAACATCATGTTGCCGGAGATGACCACCACAAACCCAGCGCCGGCGGAAAGCGATGCGTCGGTAACGTTCAGGGTCCAGCCCGTCGGCGCACCGAAACGCTTCGCGTCATCGGTCAGGGAATATTGAGTTTTGGCCAGGCACACCGGCAGATTGCCATAGCCCCATTCTGTAAATTGTTCGAGTTTTGTTTTGGCCTGGTCGCTGAAGGTAACACCGCCGGCTCCATAAACTTTCTGGGCTACCGTTTGGACTTTTTCAGTAAGCGGCTCTTCAAACTTATAGACCGGGCGCACCGAACGCGCAGGATTGTTGGCGATTGTATGTACGACCAACTCAGCCAGCTCCCTGGCGCCGGAGGCGCCCTTCGCAAATCCTTCCGAATAAGCGCTCGTGACGCCCAGGTCGGCACAATAACCGGCCAATCGCTTCAGATCGCCATCCGTGTCGCTTGGAAACCGGTTGATGGCCGCGACGACCGGCAATCCGAACCCTTTAAGAATTTGAATGTGCCGGGCAAGGTTTGGCAATCCGCGCTCGAAATCGCCATTCCCCTGATTCTTCATGCTTTGCACGGTTGTAACCAGGACTGCTGCGGAAGGCGTGATCCCCGATTGCTGCATGACGATATCAAAATATTTTTCTGCGCCCAGGTCGGATGCGAAACCGGCCTCATTCACCACATACTCGGCTAGGCGCAAACCCATTTCCTGGCAAATGACGCTGCTGGTTCCGTGAGCGATGTTTCCGAATGGCCCGGCGTGGACAAATGCGGGCGTGCCGTCGGTGGTTTGAACAAGATTGGGCATGATGGCGTCGGTCAGCAGCGCCATCATTCCCCCGGTCGCACCCAAATCGTGAGCCGTGACGGGTTTGCCCGCGCGCGTGACGCCAATGACGATGGAATCGATGCGCTTGCGCAAATCACTGCGGCCTTTGGCCAGAGCAATAATGGCCATAATTTCCGATGCGGCGGTAATTACAAATCCAGTCCTCCGTCCGCCGCCATCCTTCTTGCTGTCCAGCGAAACAGCAATCCGCCGCAGTGCGCGGTCATTCATGTCCATGGCCCGCGGCCAGGAGATTCTGTCGGGGTCGAGGTCCAAATCATTTCCGTGGAAAAGATGCGCATCGATAAGCGCCGCCAACAAATTGTTTGCCGAGGAGATGGCGTGAAAATCTCCGGTGAGATGAAGATTGATTTTCTCGCTGGGCTCGAGTTGCGAGCGCCCTCCGCCCGCGCCACCGCCCTTCATGCCGAAGACGGGGCCAAGCGATGGCTCACGGGAGGTGATGACCACTTTGTTGCCGATCAGAGCAAGGCCCTGTGTAAGGCTTACGGCGGTTACGGTTTTGCCTTCGCCCGAGGCCGTGGGAGTGGTGGCCGTGACCAGGATCAGTTTTCCTCGGCGCTTGAGGGCGGGATCGGCGAGAAGCTCCAGCCTTACCTTTCCCATGTGACGGCCCATCGGCTCAAAATACTGTTCTGGAATTGCTAGTTTACGAGCGACTTCCTGAATGGGTAGAAGTGTCCTGTGCATGTCGGGTTTGGTCGCGGTCTGCAATTCTTTTTCTATTATTGAGAGCCGAAGTTTATCACAACGGGCGAGGAGTTGGTCGTTCAGTTCTCAGTGCCCTCCAGCATTTTTGTCCGAGTGGCATCCAAAGGAGTTTGGGTTTTCAATAAGATGGAAATTAGCTAGACTTGGCCGCACCTGAGTGTATCGTCCAACGATGAGAGGTGGTTCTGTGAGGATAAGCTTGCGGCGAATCCCATTGATTGCGCGGGCCATGCGTCGCGCGAGCGGTTATTGCGTGTTGGCTCTGTGCCTTGTCGCAGTATGCATGACTGGAGTTGAAGCGCAGACGCAGCTCAAGACCATCAACAATCCCAAGGGCGGATTGATTGTTTACGGGCTGGTGGATGGGCAATCGACTGAAGCGGGGGCTATGGGCGCCGTGCTGCGTTCGCTGCACAACCAGTATGGCGACAAACCGCAGGTGGGCAAGATTTTTCATGTGCGCGGCACGGATACGGTGGCCACGTTTTTCACGCTGGTGAAGCGCAACCAGGGGAACGCTCAGGTTGCGGGACTGTTGATCGCCTGCAAGATTTCGGCGGATCACGTGGAAGCGGCATTGATCACCGATGACGCGGCGCGATTTGGATCCACGGTCAATCCGATGTTGAACACTCTTTTCGGGGTGTGGCCCAAGCGCGGGGCTGCAGCATCCGGAGGGGGCGCTCCGGCTTCTCCTGTGGCTCCACTGAGGACATATTCGCTGCCAGACCACTCGGCATCAGTCTCTTTGCCGGAGGGTTGGAACGTTGCGCCATCCAGCGGCATGGGCACAATCATCGCCAGCGGGCCCGGCGGCGAAGCAGTCACGCTCGGATACGCCATGTTGGCCATGAACTCCAACGATCCGCGTGTCCAGCAGACCATGAAATTTGCGCAAGGGGCGGGGCGGAACACTTCGTATGCGCGCGCGCTTTACTATCCCTATGGCGGCGACCTGGCGAAAGCGATGGTGGACTTGAACGCCATGTCTCGCAGAATGCAGGGGCTGAGCGTCCCCAACATTCAAATCGCCGATGAAGAAAGGGTGCCCTCGCCTGCATCGGAGCGCTGCGCGCATCTGACCGGAAATATTGATGTCGGAGACGGGAAAGGCCCGTTGGAGATGAACTCCGTTTTTTGTCAGGGGCCGCTTTCACAGATGGGGCAATACATGAACATGGTCTTTCACACGGCGGTGCCGGTGGCGCTGGCGGACAAAGAGCGGGCGACGATGGGAGCGATCCTGGCAAGCTTTACCGTGAATCAGCAGGTAGTGAACGCGCAGGCATCCGCCATCGCTGCTCCCGCGATCGCCCAGATTCACGCGATAGGCCAGGCGGCTGCGCACCAGGCCTCCAGCGCTCACGCCGCGCAGGATGCCCATAACCGCTCCGTGGAAGAACGCTGGGACTCGTTGGACAAACAGCATCAGGCGTTCAGCAATTACCTGTTGGACCAGACGGTAATTTTGGACAATCAGAATAATGCGCACGGTACTCTGTGGAATCAGACTGCTGATCTGTTGGTGAAAAGCGATCCCAACCGGTTTGAATATGTGAACACGCCGAATTATTGGAAGGGGATTGATTACTAACAATCCGCTCGCTAAGTTTGATGCCTCATGGGGAC
>DATNHU010000066.1:0-3512 GCA_035604795.1 Candidatus Limnocylindrales bacterium | reverse complement strand
CAAATTCACGGCGACGGTTGTCTTCCCCACCCCGCCCTTTCCACTGGCCACCGCAACCAAATATTTCACTCCCGGAATCGGCGACTTCGCCGGCGCTGCCCCCCCTGGCCCCGGCGGACCCATCCTCTGAGGCCCTCCCGGGCCCATCCCTCCCCCTCCCGCTGGCGGCATGACACTCCCTTCCCACTATCATTTTCACTCAATAAGTTGAGTGTATGGAATTTCGGCCCCTGAATCACGAGGAGCGAACATCGATAATAGCCCCCGCGCGCCACTCCAGCAAGCTGCACCGAATGCGCCGAATCCGGGCCCGCAAGCATCAAATTGGTGCCCAGAGTCCGCTTTGCGCATTCTCCGTCCCCCGGATACAATGGTCTTTCACTTATCGAAGGGATTTTACCTAAGGCGCCGCCCTAAAGCCGCACTGCCGGAACAAATGGACGACTCGGAACTCAATGGACATAGATAAGTTTGTAAATAACGTTGTAGCGAAATTCATCGGCACCAAGCATGAGCGCGACATCAAACGCATCTCGCCCTTGATGCTGCAGATCTCCTCGCTCGCTCCAGATTACGAGCGCCTGACCGACGCTCAGTTGGCCGCCAAAACTCCCGAGTTGAAAGCCATTGTTGCCAAAGGACTCGAGGGCGCCGATCCCGCCGATCCCGATTACCGGGCGATCATGCAGAAAGCCCTGGAACCCGCGCTCATTCCAGCATTCGCAACCGTCCGCGAGGCGGGCCGCCGGACCATCGGCTTGCGCCATTTCGACGTTCAGCTCATCGGCGGCATCGTCCTCCACGAAGGCAAAATCTCGGAAATGAAAACGGGAGAGGGCAAAACGCTCGTCGCCACTCTGCCTGCTTACCTGAACGCGCTCGCCGGACGGGGCGTTCACATCGTCACGGTGAACGATTACCTGGCCCGCCGCGACGCGGAGTGGATGTCTCCCATTTTCAAATTGCTGGGCATGACCATTGGCGTCATCGTTCACGACCTCGACGACAAGCAGCGCCGTGAAGCCTACGGCGCCGACATCACTTACGGCACCAACAATGAGCTGGGTTTCGATTATCTCCGCGACAATATGAAGTACGATCTGGCCGATTGCGTCCAACGCGGCCACCACTTCTGCATCGTGGACGAGGTCGACTCCATCCTGATTGACGAGGCTCGCACCCCGCTGATTATTTCCGGACCGGCGGAAGAATCCACCGACAAGTATTTCAAAATTGACAAGATTGTTCCCAAGCTGGTTCAGGAAATCGATTTCACCATCGACGAAAAGCAGCGCACGGCAACCCTCACCGAGGAGGGTGTCAGCAAAACCGAACGCCTGCTCGGCCTTGGCAATCTCTACGACCCGGCCCACATGGAAACGATTCACCACGTCTACCAGGCGTTGCGCGCGCACACTCTCTACAAACGCGACACGGATTATGTCGTGAACAACGGCGAGATTATCATCGTGGACGAATTCACCGGGCGGCAAATGCCCGGGCGCCGTTGGGCGGACGGGTTGCACCAAGCCGTCGAAGCCAAGGAAGGCGTGAAGATCGAGCGCGAAAATCAGACGCTCGCAACCATTACTTTCCAGAATTATTTCCGCATGTACAAAAAACTCGCGGGCATGACCGGGACCGCGGAAACCGAAGCCGCCGAGTTCGCCAAGATTTACAACCTCGATGTCGTTTCGATCCCGACAAACCGACCTCTCATCCGAACAGAACATCACGACATCGTTTACAGGACGGAAGCGGAAAAGTATGAGGCCGTGGTTAACGGCATCATGCAGGACAACAATACTTTCGCGGATGGCATCCGGCAGATTCATGAAACCGGACAGCCCATCCTCGTAGGCACAATTTCCATTGAAAAATCGGAGCATCTTGCGGGCTTGCTCAAGAAGGCGGGCATTCCTCACGAAATCCTGAACGCCAAGCAACACGAGCGCGAAGCGAAAATCATTGCCCAGGCGGGACGCAAAGGCTCCGTTACCGTTTCCACCAATATGGCCGGCCGCGGAACGGACATCCTGCTCGGTGGAAATCCCGAAGCCCTTACCCGCGACCACTTCCTGAAGAATAAATTGGCAATACCCTTCGCGCCCGCAAGCGCTGTAATTGGCGCACCTCCCGTTGAATCCGGCCCGGTGAACCAGATCAACGCCATCACTCCTGGCCAAGCGGATGCGGGCGGCAACGGACATGGCACCGCCACCGCAGCGCAGGCAGTGGAAACCGCTCAATCCATGGTCCTCTTCCAGATTGAGGGCAAGATTTTTCAAGTGCCCTCCGACCAGTGGAAGCCCGTTTACGACGATTTCGCCAAACAGTGCCGCGCAGAACATGACGAGGTGGTCGCGCTTGGCGGCCTGCACATCCTGGGCACCGAACGCCACGAGGCGCGGCGAATTGATAACCAGCTTCGCGGACGCGCCGGGCGGCAGGGCGACCCTGGGTCTTCGCGATTTTTTCTTTCGCTCGAAGATGAATTGCTCCGCGTTTTCGGCGGTGAGCGCGTCCGAGCGCTGATGTACCGCCTGGGTATGACGGAAGGCGTGCCCATCGAATCCAAGATCATTTCGCGCCAAATCGAGAACGCGCAAAAGGCCCGTGAAGGTCACAACTTCGAAATGCGCAAACACCTTCTCGAATATGACGACGTGATGAACCGCCAGCGCGAAACCATTTATTCCATTCGCCGCTCCATGCTCGAAGGCCGCGACCAGAAAGATTACGTCCTGGGGCTCGCCGACGATATCTCCGTAAACTTGGTCGAGACATATTGCCCGCGCGAACAACATCCGGAGCAATGGAACACCACGCAGTTCACTGGAGAGGGACTCCGCCAATTCGGGCTCGACCCCAAGGGCGCCGGCCTTGATCTGGCGGAATTAAGTCACGACGATCTGGTCGAAGGTCTTCAGAAAGCCCTGCATGCCCGGTATGAGGAGAAGGAAAAGCTTTTCGGCCCCGAGATGATGCGCTGGCTCGAACGCCGCATCGTCCTCGATGTGGTGGATAACCAATGGAAAGACCATCTGCTCTCACTCGACCACCTGAAAGAAGGCATAAATCTCCGCGGCTATGGGCAAAAGGATCCCCTCGTCGAGTTCAAGAAAGA
The DNA here is from genome assembly GCA_035604795.1 of Candidatus Limnocylindrales bacterium. Taxonomy (GTDB): domain Bacteria; phylum Acidobacteriota; class Terriglobia; order Acidiferrales; family UBA7541; genus DASTCZ01. Next base: position 385 of record DATNHU010000066.1, on the reverse strand, counting down.
AGCTTTTACCCTATTTGAGGACATGATGGACCGGATCAATTCCGAAACCATCCGATACCTCTTCCTGGTTCAACCTAAGCAGCCCGAAGACGAAGCCCGGGAAATCGAGCGCCGCCAGCGCCGCCAGCAGCAAACCATGCAGCTGCAAGCTGGTGCAGCAACTGCGGCCGAGCCACCCAAGCCGGTCCGGACCGGTGCCAAAGTGGGGCGGAACGACCCCTGCCCCTGTGGGAGTGGCAAGAAGTACAAGAAATGTCACGGCTCAGCTTCCTAACAAGCGCCTGCCATCATCTGTCATGCCATAATCTGCTCTCATTTCCAGCCCCGGCTAAGTATTAACTCCAAGGAAATCAGAAAACTTGTTATGATGGACTCGCGGGACTCT
>DATNHU010000065.1:0-6675 GCA_035604795.1 Candidatus Limnocylindrales bacterium | reverse complement strand
TTGCGGAACTTGCCGTGCGGCTGCGCGAGACGATCCGGCGCCTCAGTGATTGCTGGGAATCGGGCCGTGGGTCGGCTCCGCTTATCTGAATTTCCCAATCATTTGAAGCTTCAAAAGCGTGGACCGGACACCCCTTAGATTTCTTTCATACTCAACCCCAATTGTCGAAACTGACGGCCCGTCAGTTGTTTGAGCATCCGTGCGCAGACTTAATTACGGGGAAAAACTCCAGGACACGCTGCTGATATTCTTCCCGAGGGATGTTTTCTTATGGAGAAAAGACGATACCCCTAGAGGTGGACTCGTATTCTTCACGAGCCAGTGGAGGAATAATGGCGCACGCCTTGCGTCCAGGCCAATGAGGCCACCATGGCGCACGCCGCGGTCACTGCGGGAACCAGCAGGGCAAGATGCCTGAACTCGCTGCGCGCGAGCAAGCGTGCGCCAGGATAAAAGGTAGCGAATCCGAAGGGCACGATCCAGCTCAGGAAAAACTGGATGTAGCCCGCGTAAATGGACATGGGATACCGGCCGAAGGCCAACAGATTCCAGAACGGCGGGTGGACGCCAACGCGGTCTTCAAACCAGAATGAAAATGTGCTTAAAAGCAGGAAAACGGAAACGTAGATAATTCCTCCGCAAATGGCGAAGAAGGCCAGGAGGATCACATCCACGAAATGCCACCGGATGTGCATGCGAACGGCCATCCAGATCACGATTCCCAGGCCTGTAAAAGCCTCAAAAAAAGATTCCAGGCGAAAGTTTTCAAACAGGACTTGAAACAAGGAACTGACCGGGCGCAGCAAGACGCGATCAAATTTGCCTTCCATGATCTGCGTGTTGCCGAATTCGTAGAGATTCAGGCTCAGGATGTTGAACAGGCCAAAGGGAATCAGCGAGAAGCCATAGAGAAAAACCACTTCCTCGAAGGACCATCCTGGAAGATTCACCCTGCGGAAAAGCACCAGCACAAACGCGAATGCGAAGACGGTCGCGGCCGTACTGGTGGCCAGACTGATCAAGAAATCACCGCGGTAGCTCACACGGATTTTCAGGTACTGGACGAAATAATCTCCGAGGAGGCTTGCGTGTAATCGCGCGTTGGAAAGAATCCGCTTCATATTGTTAGCCACCATGAATGGTTATTTTGCGCGTGGCCCGGCGCCACCAGAGGTCGCCCAGCCAAAGCAGTATGGCAATCCACAGCCATTGCACGGCCAACGCCTTCACGGCCGCAAATCCACTCAATTTGCCCAAATAAATTTGCAGTGGCGTGAACGCGATATGCTCGAAGGGCAGCCATGCGGCGACCTTTTGAAGAGCCGCGGGGAAGTACGTGATGGGAATCAGGAGGCCGCTGAGCAGTTCGATCAGCCAGTATTTTGCGCGGATCAATGCCAGGATGGATGTTAGAGGAATGGCGCAGGTGCCGATCATGAAATTGATTGCCGCCATCAATAGGATGCTGCCAATCACGGAGACCACAAACATTCCGAAATTTGTCCACGAGGCAGGCAGAAGCACGGGAAATATGAGCGCCACAGCAATGGAGGTCAGCGCTGTGAGCATGATCAAGCGGAACGCGGTTTCGCCCAGCGCTCGGGAGATCCACATCCACTGGATGGAGACCGGCTTGATGAAATCCATCGCAATCTTGCCCTCGATTACCTCGTAGGCCATTTCCTGGTCAATCGTGTTCCAGTAGAGCGAACGAATAATCCATCCCACAGCGACGTAAGTGAGGATTTGCGAGAGATCGTATCCCCCGATGTTTGCCGTCGCCGCGCCCGCCGTTCCGGAGTTTCCCGCGGCGCGGTAAATCGCGGTCCAGATGAAATAATAAACGGTGACGTTGATGAGGTAGGTGAAGATGCCGGCGTAATAGCGCAGGCGAAATGCCAGGATATTGACAAAGCCGATACGAGTAAACTCGGCGTAAGGAGCGAGCACTTGGGCTCGGGAGCTCATGAAGGCAGTGGCGCCCCGGCGGAAACTTCCTTTACGGCCTCGCCCGCGTAAATTCGTTTGATGATTTCTTCGATGGGCTCGTCTTCGATTAACAGGTCGCGGATGTCGCCCGCGCAAGTATTTTGCGGATCAATTCGGAAGTCGAGACGCGGGTGCGGTCAAAACGCACGCGGTAGGTCATCTCGTCCACTTTTTCAGCTTCCAGCCCTTCCGCCGAAAGCGCCGCGCCTAGCAAGGAGGCGGCCTCGCTTCCGCGAAGTGCAAATTTGATCTGCTTGGTGCGCAGCAGCCTCTGCTTCAAATCATGAAGCGGGCCGTCGTAGAGCAACTGGCCGTGGTCAATGATCATGATGCGGCGGCAAAGTTCTTCAATGTCGTCCATGTCGTGCGTAGTCAGCAGGACCGTGGTCCGGTAGCGCTGGTTGATGGCGTGCAGAAACTTGCGGATATGATCCTTGGCCACGACATCCAGGCCAATCGTAGGCTCATCCAGAAACAGAATCGGCGGATTGTGCAGCAGGGCCGCGGCCAGATCACAACGCATGCGCTCTCCCAGAGAAAGTTTTCGCACTGGAGTGTTCAGGTAGTCGCTGATCCCCAGCACCTGGTGGAACAATTCCATGCGCTCATCGAAATCGCGCTGCGACACGCCATAAATCCTGCGCAGCAATTTGAACGATTCCACCACGGCGATGTCCCACCAGAGCTGAGTGCGCTGGCCGAATACAACTCCAATGGTCTTGACGTAGCTGGCGCGCTGCTTCCAGGGAACGAATCCATTGGCGAGCATTACGCCCGAACTCGGCATCAGGATTCCCGTGAGCATCTTGATAGTCGTGGATTTGCCGGCGCCGTTGGGCCCGATGTAGCCGACCATTTCACCCGGCTCGATTTCAAAAGTGATCCGATCCACGGCGCGCACCGTCTGATATTCGCGCACAAAAAGATTCTGGATGCCGCCCCACAGGCCTTCGCGGCGATGAAAGGTGCGGAAGTATTTGCAGAGATCGCGGACCGAAATCAGTGGTTGGGCCGACATGGAAATGGAAATTCTAGCACGGGCGGCAATCCAGCAAGCTTGGCCGGGAGCATCGCAAAGAAAACAAAAAGGTGCAGCCCCCGCCGCGAGCCGGGCCTTTCTTCAATCCGACGCTGAATCGTTTAAGTTCGGAACAAAACGTCTTCGCGCTGGAACAGCTTCACCGCTATGAACAGTGCCGCCGTCGCATACACGCACGAGGAAATAAATATCGTCGCAATGTTGTTCCAATGGTAGGTTCCCGAGACGATGTCCTTGCAGACCAGGCTGGTGTTCAACACCGGGATGAGCAGCATCCGCGTGTTGATTTCGACGCCGGGCATCAACGCCGCCACAGCCGGAATCACGACAACGATCACAAGCGGGGAAAGATAGCTTTGCGCTTCCTTGTAACTCTTCGCCGTCAGCGCGATCGCGAGAAGCGCCGACGAAAAAAGCACGGCCAGAGGCAACACCATGAGGAACACTGCCGAGATCGCCTTAATCCCGATGGTGAAATTCAGCGGATTGTCCGCTTTAGAGATGATCGTTACGGCCATGTATTTCTTCACGGCCCCGAACGACACACCCATGGAAGTCATGGCAAGGATCGCCGTACACAGAGAAGCTGTCAGAACCATTAGAAACTTTCCAAGCACCAGGTGGGTTCGCGATACCGGGCTGCACAGAATTGTTTCGATGGTGCCTCGCTCCTTCTCTCCGGCGGTTAAGTCAATCGCCGGATACATGGCGCCCGTCATGCACAGGATGATTACAAAGTAGGGAAGAAATCCGCCCAGCACCGCTCCGCCGACCTTTTCAGGCGGGGCCACGTTTTGTGTTGTCACCTCGAATGGATCCACCAGATTAGCCGGCAGGCTGCGCGACACTAGACGATCCTTCACGGTTCGGTCCTTCAGCTCGCCGAGTTTCTTTTGAAGTTTGGCGGAGGCGATTCCTGACTTAAGGTCGTTTTCATAATTGTAAATCTTGACCGTCGCATCAGTGCCGTGACCCACGGCCGCATCGAATCCCGGCGGGATGTCCACGGCCGCACGAATTTTCTTATCCGAGATCAGCTGGGCGTAATCCAGGGTTCCTGGCTCAAAATCAATGTCCTTCATGGCCTTCAGGTCGGCCACGACTTGGGGGGAGTCTTCGCCCCCAACAATCATAACCTTCGGAACTTCCTTCTCCGCCTTCCCCACCATTACCACTGCGAGCGTGATGAGGCCAATGGACATCAGCGGCATGATCACAATGGGCACAACCACCATCGAGATCAAAGTTCTCCGGTCGCGCAGCGAGTCGGTCAATTCCTTGCGGTATACGATTCCAATATTTCGCCAGCTCATTACGCCACCGCCTCTTTCGGCATATGGGGTTCGACTACTTTCACGAAGATGTCTTCCAGGTCCTGCAGTCCCGTATCCTGTCGCAATCCGGCCAGCGTCCCTTCGGCCAGCAGTCGCCCGCCGTGAATGATGCCTATCTGGTCGCACAGTTTTTCGACTTCGCTCATCACGTGCGTGGAGAAAATCACCGTCTTTCCCTCATTGCGGCACTCGCGGATAAACTGCACGATGGTCCTCGCCGCCATCACATCCAGCCCCAGGGTCGGCTCATCGAAAATCATCACCGGCGGGTCGTGCACGAGGGTCCGCGCAATGGACACTTTTTGCTTCATGCCGGTGGAAAGCTTGTCGCATCGCCGGTCGCGGAATTCGGTCATTTCCAGCCGGGCGAAAAGTGCGTCAATGCGTTTCACAATCGTCGCGTCGTCGAGGCCGTGCAATCGCGCAAAATACTGAACCATCTCAAATGCCGAAAGCCGCCCGTACAGCGCTGTCGCCGTGGAAAGAAATCCCACATTCCGGCGCACACTTTCAGGGTCTTTCATTAAGTCGAATCCGGCGACCCGAGCGGTGCCGTCGGTGGGCTCAAGAATCGTGGCCAGCATTCGCAAAGTGGTAGTTTTTCCCGCGCCGTTGGCCCCCAGTAAGCCGTAAATCTGCCCGGGCTTGCAGGTGAAGCTGACATCGTTCACCGCACGCACCTCGCCGCGTTTTTTGTCTTGGAATACTTTGCACAGACGTTCGGCTTCGATCATTCTGTGATTGCCTCCAATCGTCGCGGGCCTGTTTATATAGGGAGCTTCTGTTCTTCAGCTAGTACGCGCCGACCGCGCAGGAAATATCATCCCCCCAGACCGTCTGAGGCGGCCTGCGGCTTGGGCGCCAACCCAATCTATTCCAAGTCAACCCTTGTGACAGTTGGGACATTGCTTGGCGTCATAACGGTCCGGCGTGACCGTGAACATGTTGTTGCACTGCGTGCAGACACGGTGCAGAAGCGGCTGTGGCTTTTCTCCGGGTTTGTGCTCCGCCGGAGGATGGTCGGCATGCCGATCGTTGGCCATTTGCGAAGTTTATCATGCCCACCCGGGAAAAAATCACTTGCACCTGGCCTAATCCACGGTTGTATCCGCCTGCGTAGTGTGATGGAGATGGATGCGGTCAGCATCCCCAGGCGCCCCCAAAGCATCCTTACTTATTGTAGGATGGCAGCATCGTTTGTGTCGGAGTGAGGACTTGCTGCAAGGGAGCTTTGGCTGCCGGCTGGTGGTTTACTGGGATACAGTTCAAATTTCTCGCCTGCGAAGATCGCAGAAAGTTAGGGGAGTGGATGAAAGAAAGGCGCTCGTATCGAGTGTGGCTATACGCCGGGCTGGCACTGGCAGCCATCATATTCATCGTCATTTTGAGCGAGCGCAGGCCGATCCCCAAAGTTGAGGTGGTGACCGTAGCGCGTGGAAATTTGAGCGCCGCAATCACCACCAATGGAAAAGTGGAACCGGTGGAACCCTTTGAAATGCATGGGCTGATTCCTAGCCACGTCATTCGCACCCACGCCGTGGAAGGTCAATCCGTGAAAAAAGGGCAATTGTTAATTGAACTGGATGACACCGAGATCCAGGCGGAAGTAGCCCATGCCAGGGAAGACTTGGCCGCTCGGAGGGAGGCTTTACGCATTGCAAGTTCGGGTGGATCGGCGACTGAGTTGGCGCAAATTGACAGCGATATCCGCAAGGCAGATCTGGATCACAGCCGCCTCCAGGAGAACGTGAACCAACTCGAAAAACTAGTCGCGCAGCAGGCTGCCACACAGCAGGAACTGATTGTGATGCGCGAGAATCTTGCACGCTCGGAAGCCGATCAGAAAAGGTTGCAGACAGACCGCGCCGAATTCGTCCGAAAGGCCAAGCTGGATGTTGACCGACAGACGCTCCTGGTTCAGCAGGCGGAGGCTACTCTGCGTGACCTCGAGGACAAATTGCGATCCACCCACCTAACGGCGCCTGTGGATGGAACTCTGTACTCATTTCCATTCCACGTGAATGATCCCACCAAGGAGGGGGACCTTCTTGCGGCGGTGGCCGATCTGCGCCGCATCCGCGTGCGGGCGTTTATCGACGAGCCGGAACTGGGTAAGCTTGTTCCGGGACAAAACGTGGAGATATCATGGGATGCGCTCCCTAACCGCAAATGGATCGGGAAAACGGAGCAGATTCCACGACAAGTGGTGCCGCACGGAACGCGGTCCGTCGGCGAGCTGCTTTGCCCTGTGAACAACGATGACCAGCGGCTGATTCCCAACACCAATGTTAATGTCCGGATTGAACTGGATCA
>DATNHU010000064.1:0-4075 GCA_035604795.1 Candidatus Limnocylindrales bacterium | reverse complement strand
CGCCAGGCGGAGACATTTGTCTAGTAGTCGTCTGACAATCGGATTCCGTCAGGGCACGGCTTCACAGCTTGCGGAAAAAGTGGTTTCTTTAGGAGGCCGGGGCTTCAGACCCGGCATAACGTTTCGATAACCGATGGGCTTTAGCCCCTGAAGAGAGTCTTTTCCGATCCGCCGCGTGCCTGCGTGAGAGCTGCTGCCGACGAGAAACAGGATTGCCACTCGATGAATCTACGAAAACGACTGCTGCTGTTTGCCACAAAGCTCGGATACCAGACGCGTTCGTTCAACGCAGTGGCGGAAAAGCTCGGCGTGGAGCTTGCCTTTGTCACCGATCGCTGCGGCAGGATGGACGATCCCTGGAACGACCATGCGCTTCCCGCACATTTTGAATTGCCGGAAACCGCGGCGCGGGCCATCCTGGAAACGCAGCGAGGACTTCATGTCGACGGCGTCCTGGTCTTAGGCGATCGTCCGGGGCCCACGGCGGCGCATGTGGCGCGGGGTCTTGGGCTGCTCCACAATCATCCCGCGAGCGTGGAGGCCTGCCGGAACAAATTGCGCACACGGGAGGTGTTTCGCGAAGCCGGAATTCCGGTGCCATGGTTCCGCGGCGTTTCGTTAAGTGCCGTGCCCGAGCCCGCACTCATGGGCATTCACTACCCATGTGTGCTCAAGCCCCTCTCGCTTTCGGCCAGCCAGGGTGTGGTGCGCGCCAACAATCGCGAGGAGTTTGTAGCGGGCGCGGCACGGCTGCAAAGACTGCTGGAATCGCCGGAGATACGCGCGACACGCGAACCGCATCTGGATCAAATGCTCGTTGAAGCCTATTTGCCGGGCAGGGAAGTGGCCGTGGAGGCGTTGCTGACCGAGGGGACGCTCAGGATACTGGCGATTTTCGACAAGCCGGATCCGTTGGAAGGGCCTTATTTCGAGGAAACGATTTACGTCACACCATCGCGGCTCCCGGATTCCGAACAGCGGGCCATCGGAAGCTCCCTGCGATCCGCAGTGCAAGCCTTGGGATTGACGCACGGCCCGGTGCACGCTGAGTTTCGCCTGAACGAACAGGGAGTCTGGCCCATCGAAGTGGCGCCGCGGCCGATTGGCGGATTGTGCGCCAGGGCCTTGCGGTTTTGCCTTGCTCATGACGAAGAGGAGATCGGCCTGGAGGAACTTCTCTTGCGCCACGCCCTGGGCTTGCCAGGTGGCGATGCGGTTCGTGAATCGGCCGCTTCGGGAGTCATGATGATTCCGGTGCCGCGGAGCGGCGTCCTGGAGAGTGTGGAAGGAGAAGAACCAGCGCGGCGAATTCCCGGGATCACCAGCCTGGAAATCACCGCGCGCGTGCACGATTACATCGCGGCCTGGCCGGAGGGATCGAGCTACTTGGGTTTCCTGTTTGCGAGAGGCGATCCCCCGGCCGCCGTGGAAGCGGCGCTGCGCGCCGCTCATGCCCAACTGAAATTTACACTGACTCCGCGCCTGCCAGTCGAGCACCCGCTCACCCGCACATCCCCGCGCGCCGATCACCCCTAATGAAACCCAAAAGTAGGTCCGGGCTTTACTTCGCCGCTCTATTTCTGCTATCTCCGACCCCCGTCAGGAGCCCTCTTGCGCGCCTTTCCGCAGAATGTATGGTGGACCGGCCAATCCGGTGTGTGGACTCTGAAAACTGATATCTGATATCCGCTAACTCCCTCACCCTTTCGCCTTGGGGGGCACGTAACCCTCGGGCAATTTCGCGCCCTCGCCGAAGAAGAACTGTTCCATCTGCTCTTCCATGATTTTCTGAGAGTTTGGGTCCAGGGGATTAAGGCGGTATTCGTTCATGACCATCTTGGAATATTCCAGCCACAGTTTCCAGGCGTCCTTGGAGACGTTTTCGTAGACGCGCTTGCCCATCTCACCCTTCCAGGGGATGCGGTCCAACCCGGGCATTTCCTTGCCGAACTTCACACAATGCACCATGCGCGTTCCCGGCTTGATGGGCTCGCTGGGCGTGGGTGTGGATTCACATGAGTCGTTGGCCATGCGTTCCTCCTGGAAGACTCCATTCTCGGATAGAGAAAGAGATGTTGCAAGCCGCTGCTGTTCTCGCTACTCTTTTTCAGTTGAAAGTGCCAGTTCACACCTCTTGTTCGTCTCCATGTTCACACTGTTCGTTCTGAACGGCACTGGGCCCCGATTTCCAACTGGCATGTCCGATTCAGCACGCCTGCGATCGCTTCGCGGGCAGTGAACAGGGGCCCATGACGATTTCCGCGCAATCAATCGTCGCCGGATGTTTGCAAACTGCATTCCATCGAGAGCTCCAGTACTTTCTTGAGAATCGCGTGCTGCAGCGGTTATGGGCGAAAGACGCCACGCTCTGGCCGCCGGATGAGTTCGAGCAGTCCCACATTCTCTCCAATCTGGGCTGGCTTGATCTGCCTGACACGCTTGAGCCTTTTCTCGCGGAAGTACGACAGACAGAATCGTCAGCCAGGACCGAGGGTCTCGATGGCCTTGTGCTGATCGCGTTCGAGACTGCCAGCCTGGCGGCCAGAGCGGTTCGGACATTTCTCCAAGCAGGCGATGACCACAGGATGGTGGTCCTCGACAGCGCATGCCCTGAGGCCATTTTGCGCGCGGAGAAAGAAACCAATCTTGAGCGCAGTCTGTTCGTCTTTGCGAGCAACGTTGGGTACCGCCTGGAAGATCACGCGCTGTTCCTCTATTTCATGGAAAAGCTGCAGTCCGTTGGCGTAGCACAGCCACCTCAACGTTTCGTAGCTCAGACGGAGTCGGGTTCCTACCTGGCGACCATAGGCCGGGAATACAACTTCCGGGCTACCTTCGCGGATCCTCCCGGCATTCTCGCCACATTTACTTCCGTGAGGCATCTGGGTGCTCTCCTTGTATCGCGATTGGCACAGGAGCCGGCAGGAATTGTGGCCGCAGCGAAGGAGATGCATGAAGCCTGTTCGAGCGTGGCGATCCCGGCAGAAAATCCAGCTTTACAGCTAGCGGCATTTCTCTCTGGTGCTGCTTTGGCGAAGCGCAGGTATATAGCGTTTTTGGCGACACCATCCCTCGTTCCGTACACCTACTGCCTGGGCCAGTTGATCGGGGGAAGCCTGGCGAAAGAGGGGCCCGGCTTGATCCCCATCGACGGAAAAGTCCCGCGCGATACTCGCGCGCTGGAGGAAAAGGCGGTGTTCGCGGTATTGACGTATGCTGGCGACACGGACCCGGAGCTTCACGATTTGATGAGCCGGTTCCGCTTCTCAGGCGTTCCGTTTGTTCATGTACAGATTGCTGAGCCGCTCGGGCTGCTGCCAGTAACGTCTGGTTGGGAGGTGGCCACGGTCATGGCGAGTGCCCGATTGGGATTTGATCCCTTCGATGAATCTGAGGCTCGGCTACCTCGCGCTATCGCCATGGAATACCTCAACAAGTACTCGTCGGGGAACGACACCTTGAGGCGCCGGCCTCGTCTTCAGGAGAAAGGCCTGCAACTTTATGCTGAGGGCAAAACGCGGCGCGAAATCTCCACCTTAAACTTCGAGGAGTCCCTTGCTTCTTTTTTCCAGTTGCTGGAGCCGGATAGCTTTCTTGCGGTTTTGATTTTCATCCCACAGACGCCCAGGGTGTTGGCGACCTTTCAGGCCTTGCGGACAAAACTTGTCGAAAAGCTGGCGATTCCAGTGCTCGTGGCCTACGGTCCACATTCGCTCCACCACTACAGCCATCTGCACCGCAAAGGGCTGCCGCACGGGCAGTTTCTGGTGGTCACGGCCGAATCAACAATCGACCTTGCTATACCCGGGGCCTCCTACACTTTTGGGCAACTGGATCGCGCGCTCGCCTTGGGCGAGTTTGAAGGATTGACACAAAGCGATCGTTTCGTGATGCGAATCCACCTCACTGGGGATATCCCGGTGGCGTTGAAGAATCTGGGACATGTTGTTGGCCAGGCGCTGGACCGCAAGCAATAGGGGTGCTGCACTTTTACCCTTTTCCCCGGAATGCACATCTGATATGTCTCAGGATTCTTGTGGGGGAGGTTACCTGTGCCGGAAATCACCACTATTTT
>DATNHU010000063.1:0-5369 GCA_035604795.1 Candidatus Limnocylindrales bacterium | reverse complement strand
CGTTACCACGACCGTCGGAGTCTCGCCATAGGGCCAGCCAAGTTGCAGCGCGTGCTCATAGGTGCGAGAACCCAGCACGTAACAATCTATCGACTGAAGAACCTCAGCGCCGTCGTCAGTAACCCCTTTTTCGTAGGCGTCACCAGGACTGTCCATCCAAGAAATACTGTTGTCCCTCTTGGCGATGAAACCGTCAAGGCTTGAAACTAAGTGCAGAGTTACAGTCGCTTTCATTCCCTTGGACACATCGCCCCCCGATGAGGCCGGCGCCGGCCGCGTCCACGCTGTTCCGTAATCGCATCCCTCACCAAAGAAAAATCTATCTTCGTCCCCGTCACTGAGTCAACCTCTCCCCATTGGACGCCTACTTCCAGCCCGCCGAAGGGTTGGGCTGCTGCGCAAGCAGAGCGGCCCCTACGTGACGTTGGATTCGCTCATCGCCGCCAGATTTGTATAAAGTTTCCACCGGCGATTCACGTCCTGTTGAGCCAGATCAAGGAGTTCGCTGGCCCCTTCCGGATCGCTTTGCGCCAGCATGGTGTAACGCCCTTCCTGATAAGCATATTGCTTCAGCGAAAAGGCTGGAGGTCTGGAATCGAGTTGGAAGGGATTCTTCCCTTCCTCCCGTAGCGCGGGGTTATATCGCATCAACGGCCAGTAGCCGGAGGCAACCGCGGCTTTCTGTTGCTGCAAGCCCAGGGACATATCGTAACCATGCGCAATGCAATTGGCATAAGCAATAATCAGCGATGGCCCAGGATAGGCCTCCGCTTCCAGAAATGCTTTCACGGTATGAGTGTCGCCGCCGCCCATGGCCACTCGCGCAACATACACCGATCCATAGCTGATGGCTTCCAGCGCCAGATCTTTCTTGCCGACCGGCTTGCCGCCAGACGCGAATCGCGCCACCGCCGCGCGCGGCGTGGCTTTCGACGCCTGTCCGCCGGTATTGGAATAAAGTTCGGTGTCGAGCACCAACACATTGACGTTCATGCCCGAGCCCAGGACGTGGTCGAGGCCGCCCGCGCCGATGTCATAGGCCCACCCGTCGCCGCCCAGCAGCCAGACGCTCTTTCGCGCCAGCGCGTCGGCCACGGCCAGCAGATCGTGCGCTTCCGCGGAATCAAATTCCGCGAGCTTTTTCTTCAGCGAGGCCACGCGGACCCTTTGCGCCTCGATGTCTTCTTCCTTGGTTTGATCGGCCTCGAGCAATTGATTCACCAGCACATCGCCAATTTGGGATGCCAGCCCTTTCAGCAAAGTGCAGGCGTAGTCCCGTTGTTTGTCTACCGCCAGCCGCATCCCCAAACCAAACTCGGCGTTGTCCTCAAACAGCGAATTGGACCAGCTGGGACCGCGGCCCATGGCGTTCGTGGTGTAAGGAGTGGTTGGCAGGTTGCCACCATAGATCGACGAGCAGCCGGTGGCGTTGGCGATCATCAAATGGTCGCCATACAACTGCGTCAGCAGCTTGATGTAGGGAGTTTCGCCGCAGCCCGAGCACGCGCCGGAGAATTCAAAGAGCGGCTCGAGGAGTTGGACATCCTTCACCTGGCTGTGAGAAATGCGGTTGCGATCGAATTCGGGGAGACGCAGGAAGAATTCCCAATTGCTGCGCTCCGGAATTCGCAACGGCTCCTGCGGCGCCATATTCAAGGCCTTGCGTTTTGGATCGGCCTTGTCTTTCACCGGGCAGATATCCACGCACAGTGTGCAGCCCGTGCAATCTTCCGGCGCCACCTGCAGCGTGTACTTCATGGTTTCAAATTCGCGCCATTTAGGCTTGGCAGACTTGAATTGTGCCGGAGCTCCATCCAGCAGCGATGAGTCGTACACCTTCGCGCGGATTACCGCGTGCGGGCACACCAGCACGCATTTGCCGCACTGGATGCATAGCTGCTCGTCCCATACCGGAATTTCCTGGGCGATGTTTCGCTTTTCCCACATGGAGGTGCCGGTGGGAAATGTGCCGTCCACGGGCATGGCGCTGACGGGAAGCGAATCCCCGTGGCCGGACATGACCGGTGCAATAAAGTCTTGAACGAATCGCGATGCCTTTCCGGGCACGGTCGTGAGTACATCGAGGGTGCTCGTGGCGTGATCCGGCACCGCCACCGGATGAAGATTTGCCAGAGCCTGATCGATGGCCGCGCAATTTTTCAACACAACCTCTTCGCCGCGCTTGCCGTAAGTATCACGGACCGATTGCTTAATCGCCTCGATCGCCTCTTCACGCGGCAGCACGCCGCTGATGGCGAAAAAGCAGGTCTGCATGATGGTGTTGATGCGGTTGCCCATGCCCGCATCGCGCGCCACCTGGTAAGCGTCAATCACAAAAAACTTCAGATCTTTTTTGATAATGCTCTTCTGCGTTTGAAGCGGCAGGTGATCCCAAATGGAGTCCGCCGTGAAGGGAGCATTTAACAGGAACACAGCTCCCGGCTCCGCTGCTTCGAGAACATCCATGTGGTCAAGGAATTGGAATTGGTGGCAGGCCACGAAATTGGCCTGGGTGATAAGGTAAGTCGAGCGAATCGGATTCGGCCCAAAGCGGAGATGCGACACCGTGACCGATCCTGACTTCTTTGAGTCATACACGAAGTAGCCTTGCACATGTTTGTCCGTGCCCTTGCCAATAATCTTGATGGAGTTCTTGTTCGCGCCGACTGTGCCATCCGAACCCAGTCCATAGAAGACTGCTCGAACCGTTCCGGGAGCTTCCGTTGAGAAATCGGAGTCGTATTCGAGACTGGTGTGTGTAACATCATCATGAATGCCAACAGTGAAATGATTCTTGGGCACCAGCCGGCTCAGCTCATCAAAAACCGTTTTGGCCATCGCGGGCGTGAATTCCTTGGAGGAGAGACCATACCGCCCGCCAATGATGCGCAGGAAAGTGCCTTGGTGTGAGCCATTCGCGGAATGCGATCCGCTCAAAGTTGTGATCACGTCCATGTAAAGCGGTTCGCCCGGCGCGCCGGATTCCTTGGTGCGGTCGAGGACTGCCACGGCGCGCACGGTTCTGGGAATCGCGGCCAGAAATGCAGCCGCATCAAATGGCCGGTAGAGACGAACCTTGAGCAGCCCTACCTTTTCGCCATTTTCTATAAGCCGCTCGAGTGCTTCTTCAACCGCTCCGGCACCCGAGCCCATGATAATGATAATGCGCTCTGCATCCGGCGCGCCGACGTAGTCGAACAGGTGATAAGCGCGTCCAGTCTGTTGCGCGAACCCATTCATCACCGCTTGCACAATCGTAGGACATTCGCGATAGAAGGAATTCCCAGCCTCACGCGCTTGGAAGAAAACATCTGGATTTTGCGCCGAGCCGCGCAAGACCGGGTGGTCGGGAGTCAACGCCCGGCCGCGATGCTGCTGGACCAGTTCCTCGTCAATCATGGCCCGAAGATCGTCATCGCTCAGCGCCGCAATCTTGTTCACCTCATGGGAAGTGCGGAAGCCATCGAAGAAATGCAGGAATGGAATGCGCGACTCCAGCGTCGCGGCTTGCGCGATCAGAGCGAAATCTTCGGCCTCTTGCACGGAGTTCGATGCCAGCATGGCAAATCCGGTGGCGCGCGCGGCCATCACGTCACTGTGATCCCCAAAAATAGAGAGGGCGTGGGTGGCCACGGTGCGGGCCGCAACGTGAATGACAGCGGGAGTCAGCTCGCCGGCAATCTTGTACATGTTGGGGATCATCAGCAGCAGGCCCTGTGAGGCCGTGAAGGTTGTGCCCAGGGCTCCGGCCTGCAGTGCGCCGTGCAAAGCCCCCGCAGCGCCGCCTTCGCTCTGCATCTCCACGACTGTAGGGACGGCCCCCCAAATATTCTTGCGCCCTTCTTCTTTCCACTGGTCACACCATTCGCCCATGGCCGAAGAGGGCGTAATCGGATAGATGGCGATGACTTCGTTCAGCCGGTAAGCGACTGACGCGGCTGCTTCGTTACCGTCTACAATTACAGCTTTCTGTGCCATACCTGGCTCCTGTTGCTCATGCCTAAGTCTGGCAGCAGGATATACCCTGCCATTGGCCGAAATTTGTGACCCCGGTCACATGGGTAAGTGCCAGATATCACCTGCATTGAAGTTGCCAACATGCTTTGTCGTCTGGATTGCGAATGATCCCGCCTAATTCACCCCTTTGCCTGGTTCGTCCGTAACACTTTCCCCGTGGGAGCGTCTAAGAATCTAGCTCTACCATAGACGGTCTATGTATGGACGGACTGTAGGAAGGGAAAAGGATTCGCCGATGAGCAAACCAGCAGACTGGTGGAGGAAGCTCCTTCTTTGGGGGCGGAAGAGCGCAGTTGACCGGGAGTTGGCGGAGGAGATGAGCCAACACCTGGAAATGAAAATCGCGGCGAACCTCAGGGCGGGAATGGCGCCGCAAGATGCGCGTTATGACGCGCAGCGCGAATTCGGAAATCGGACGAGGCTCCATGAAGAAAGCCGGGAGCTCTGGAACTGGGGATTCATCGAGAGTACTTTCACGGACCTGCGTTTTGCGGCGCGTTCGCTGCGCAAGAACCCCGGGTTCACGGCTGTCGCCATACTCACACTGGCTCTCGGAATAGGCGCCAATACAGCCATCTTCTCGGTGGTAAACAGCGCGCTGCTTCGCCCCCTCGCCTACGCGGATCCCCAACAGCTTTACCTGGTGCAGGAGATTGTCCCGCAAATCGGAAAGATGGATTTGGGAGCAAATCTCCCAGATTTCCGCATCTGGCAGCAGCAGGTCCACTCGTTTGCAGACGTGGCGATCGCCGAATCAACCACGGCCACTCTGACCGGCATGGGCGAGGCACAAGTCATCCATGGTGTTCGAGCCTCTGCAAACATCCTAGATGTGCTGGGTGCGCGACCCGCGGCCGGCAGGACATTCAGACGCGAAGAAGACCAGCCTAATCTTGGACACGTTGTAATGATTACAGATGCCTTCTGGCGCAACCGCTTTGGCAGCGATCCTTCCGTGATTGGGGAGAGTCTTACACTCGACGGGATTCCTCGCACGGTCATCGGCATTTTGCCTCCGACATTCAGCTTTCCCGCGGCTATGGGAGGGACAAATAATGGCTCCCGCCTTGCGTTCTTCCAACCGCTGAATGGGCCGAAGTCATACGAAAATGATCTGATCGGTGAATTCGATTTTTCTGCAGTGGCGCGCCTCAAGCCTAGCGTCGCTGCCGAGAAGGCGCTTGCCGAGCTAAATCTGATCCAATCACAAATTGCGAAGCAGGCAGCCAAACAGGAGGGTGCGCATGTCGATCTGCTCGCAGAGCTTAGGCCCCTGGAAGCTGAGATTGTAGGACCGGCGCGCAGCGGATTGATATTTCTTCTTGCTGCCGTCGGCGCGGTCCTGCTGATTG
>DATNHU010000062.1:0-3308 GCA_035604795.1 Candidatus Limnocylindrales bacterium | reverse complement strand
GGACCAGGAGCGGGCGCGTGAATTGGCGACGCACCTGGAAATCGAAGCGGAACAAAATATTTACAAAGGGATGCGAGACGACGAGGCCCGCTTCGCCGCCAATCGCAAGCTTGGAAACACTACGCAAATTCGCGAGGAGATCTTTCACATGAACAGCATCGGGTTTATGGAAACGCTGTGGCAGGACTTGCGGTTTGCGCTGCGGATGTTGCGCAAGAAGCCAAGCTTTACGATTGCGTGCGTGCTAACACTCGCGCTGGGCATCGGGGCGACCACGGCCATTTTCAGCGTGGTGAATTCGGTGCTTCTGATGCCGTTGCCGTACCGAGACTCTGCAAAGTTAATCGTCTTGCGTGCGAACTCATCGGTGGTCGGCGACCACTCTCCATCGTATCCGGATTTTCTCGATTGGCGTACGCAGAGCCAAACATTCCAGGAGATGGCAGCGATCACTAACATTGGTTTCAATTTGTCGGGAGTCACCCAGCCCGAATCCATCGGCGGGTATGGGGTTTCTCCGAATCTTCTTTCCATGCTTGGCGTCCGGCCGGTTATCGGACGCGATTTTCTGCCGTCGGAGGAGAAAACTGGAACGGCCCCGGTCGCGTTGATCTCCTTTGAGTTGTGGCAGTCGCACTTAGGAAGCGATCCAAATGTGGTTGGCCGCAGTATCTTACTAGATGGAACAAGCTTCACGGTCGTCGGCGTTTTGCCGCCGTCATTCTTCCTGCCGGAAGAAGCCAAAGTCCTCACGCCGATGGGGATATGGACCAAGGGCGACATGATGGAGCGCGGCAGCCGGGGTGACATGGCCGTTATCGGCCGCCTGGGGCCGGGCGCAACTGTCGCCAGCGCGCGCGCGGAAATGGTCACAATTGCCGCACGCCTCACAAAGGATTACCCACTGGAAGATGGAAATGAGGGCGTCAGTCTGACGGCCATTCGCGATATCTATGTGAGCGATTCGCGTCCGGCAATCCTAGTTCTGTTTGGCGCGGTCGTGTTTGTGCTTCTGATAGCCTGCGCCAATGTCGCAAATCTCTATCTTGTGCGGAGTGCAGAGCGCACCAAGGAAATCGCGGTGCGGCTGGCGTTCGGGGCCAGCCGCTTTCGAATTCTTCGCCAGATGCTCACGGAAAGTTTATTGCTGTCCGCCATCGGGGGCGGACTGGGCTTGCTTTTGGGAATCTGGGGAATAGCCGGATTCGGTCGGCTTGTTCCTTCGGGGGCGTTCATGGGAATGGGGCCGAATATGAATGCCAGCGTCCTGCTTTTTGCGGGAGGCTTGGTTATTTTTGTGGCCGTGGCGTTCGGGATGGTGCCCGGAGTGCAGGCCACAAGGCCGGACGTGCAAGAGGCTTTGAAGGACGGCGGCAGAAGTTCAACGCCAGGAGCCCGGCAGCACCGCATGCGTGGCGCGCTTGCCGTCGCGGAAACCGCGCTTGCTCTGGTGTTACTGGCCGGTGCCGGATTGATGATGAAGAGCCTGTATCGCATATTTTCGGTGGATTCCGGATTTCGCGCTGACCGGGTGCTCACCATGGAAATGGATCTACGCTCAACGCAATATTCCAAGACAGGCGCCGCCTTGAATTTTTGGCAGCAAGTTCTGGATCGGGTGGGCGCCATTCCTGGTGTGGAAACGGCCGCGGTTGGAACCGTCGTGCCCTTCTCGAATAACCATTCCCGTGCCGACATTTCCATTGACGGGCGCGCGTTTACAGGAAACGAGCGGAATCCGCATCCCGACTATCACGCCATCAGCCCCGGTTACCTCCACGCACTTGGCATACCTTTGCTGCGCGGCCGCACGTTCACCGATCAAGACAATGAAACTGCTCCCTTGGTGGGGCTCATCAACGTGACGCTTGCGCGCCGATATTGGTCAAATGAAGATCCCATTGGAAAGAGGTTCGCGTTCGGCGGGCGTCCCGGGCCAAACACCAAATGGATCACCATCGTTGGGGTGGTGGCGGACACGAAACTCTACGGGCTCGAAAATCCAATGAAGATTGAGATTTATTTACCCTATCGCCAGCAAACGCACAACGACATGACGCTTCTGGTCCGTTCCGCGATTGATCCGGCCGGCCTGATTTCCTCCGTTAAGGCGGCCATAGCGTCAGTGGATAAGGACCAACCCGTGTTTCAAGTGGAGACGATGAACGAGCTTGTGAATGATTCCGTTTCCACACGACACGCCACTCTGACTCTGCTCGAACTATTCAGCGCGCTTGCACTGGTGCTGGCTACCATCGGGATTTACGGTGTGATTGCCTACAGCGTCGCTTTGCGAACGCATGAGATTGGAATTCGAGTGGCGATTGGCGCGCAGCGAAGTGATGTGCTGCGAATGGTGCTGGGACAGGGTGCGAGGTTGTCGCTTCTGGGCGTAGCCATCGGACTTGCGGCGGCATTCGCGCTCACCCGCTTGTTGTCGTCGTTGCTCTTTGAAGTGAACGCGAACGACCCAGTCACCTTCGCAGCCGTGGCGGGAATTCTCGTGTTGGTGGCGATGGTTGCCTGCGCAATTCCCGCCATCCGCGCCACCCGCGTGGACCCTTTGATCGCGCTGCGCTACGAGTAATCCCATGAGCTGGCTGCGATTCCTTAGCCGTGGTAAATGGGATGGAGAGCGGGCCCGCGAACTGCAGACCTATCTGGAAATCGAGTCAGACAGGAATATCGGCCGCGGTTTACCGCCCGATGAGGCCCGTCAAGCGGCAATGAGAAAACTTGGGAACAGCACGATGGTTCGGGAGGAGATCTACCGGATGAACAGCATGGGATTTCTCGAAACGTTTTGGCAGGATGTCCAATTCGGCCTCCGAATGCTGTGGAAGACGCCTGGATTCACTCTAGTCGTAATTCTCTCACTCGCGCTGGGGATTGGAGCGAACACGGCAATCTTCACTCTGGTTGATGCGGCGCTTTTGCGTATGCTGCCGGTCAAGAATCCGGAACAACTTATTGAACTGAATCCAATGGACGTGGCAACTGGCCAACCCACAGCGTTCTCGTATCCCGCCTTTGAGGCCATTCGTGATGGGAGCAAGGTGTTTTCAGGTGTCTTTACGTTCAACGGCGGCGGCAACTTAGGAAACATAGATGTGGAGGTCGACGGGCATGGAGGCATCGCCGCCGGGCAATATGTTTCGGGAAATTATTTCGCAACTTTGGGGGTAGAGCCATTTCTGGGACGTGTGATCTCTCCCCCGGATGACGACCCCCCAAGTGGTAATCCAGTGGCCGTAATCAGCTATGGGTATTGGAAATCGAGATTTGGCGGAGACCAGTCCATCCTTGGA
>DATNHU010000061.1:0-4460 GCA_035604795.1 Candidatus Limnocylindrales bacterium | reverse complement strand
GTCCCGGGTCAATTTTTTCATGAACAAATTCAGGAAACTGGGCTTCATTGAATACAATAACGGGGTCCACATTAACAGGTCGCTCCTCAGCGTTGTTCTACACGATTAAGCCTGTCGGCTTTTCCCACTGTCACTTATATGTTGATATATCTCTTTATGTGCCGAATTGAACAGACTTGATCAATCACACTCCCTACCATTGACTTGCGTCCAGAAGGACATCGCATGCACAAAATGCGGGCTATAGACATTCAGGCGGCATCCGCAAACGGCATCTTGGAAGAGGCAGGGACGCTGAGGCGCGTCGCGGCGGATGGAATCATTTACACGCAGGGTGCGCCCGCCCAATCAGTCTTTTTTATTCAGAAAGGCATAGTAATGCTGACGGTGAGGGCCAGGAACCGCCGCAGGGCGGTGATTGCCATCTTGTCGGCGGGCAGTTTCTTCAGTGAGCCATGCCTCAACGATCACCGGAAACATCTTTCTACAGCGACGGCAATCACTGCGACCTCTATCATCGTCATCAAGAAAAACGTAATGGCCCGAATGCTGGTTAAGGAAGCTTCTGTCTCATCCTTTTTCTGGACCAGCCTGCTCACTTCCATGATTCAACTTCGCGATGATTTTCACGACATGCTCGTCAGCACCAGCGAGCAACGCCTCGCGCGCGCTCTCTTGCACATGGCCCAAATGCATCCGCCGCATCAGGTTGCTCACATTCCCATCGTGAACCAGCAGATCCTGGCCGAAATGGTTGGCACCACTCGGTCGCGAGTGAATTTTTTTATGAATCGTTTCCGCAAGCGCGGCTTGATCTCCTATAACGGATACCTCCACGTCAAGAATGCCCTGAAGACCGTCGCCCTTCGATAAGAGTATCCCTCTTTCACCAACCCCCTGTGCCGGGCAGCATCGAAAATGACTTTGGATTTGGCAGCACGGGCAGGTTGAGGGATCTTAGTTTGTGAAGAAGGGAATCAAATCGACATAGGCTAATCTTTGTGGATGGTCACTTTGACAAATTGGAATTCACGCTCATGTGGGTCATCCAGGCGACACCCGAACAATCCGTGTTGGCCGCGGGCCGCAGGAACACAATCTTGACTTCGTGGGAGCGCCTGTCGTATGAGCATAGCCAACGGCCTTTCCACCGGGCCAGGATTTTCATTAACCATTTGTTGTCAAATTCAATCGAGCTGTATATGAATTTCCCACACTCCACA
This sequence comes from Candidatus Limnocylindrales bacterium, assembly GCA_035604795.1. GTDB lineage: Bacteria > Acidobacteriota > Terriglobia > Acidiferrales > UBA7541 > DASTCZ01. The sequence continues at coordinate 3,237 of DATNHU010000061.1, read as the reverse complement.
TAGGGAGCCTCCAGAACCGCGCGCTCGTCGGTGCCTTCAGCAAATTGGTTCACCAATGACAGTGCGTTGCCTTCCAGAACTCTTACGCGGCCGGATACCACTCGAATTTGGGTGAGAAATTCAACCAGATTATTGATGGTCCACTGCGAGTTCTCGCCGTCAGGGTGTCCACTCGTGAGATTCAAACCGGGGTAGAAGAGTGGCTGAATGAAGGCCCAGAATGAAGGGTCTCGCTCCAGGTTCTCCACAAGATCTCGACCCCTGCCCCGCGAATCCATGAATGCGCCCGCTTTTCTGGTCAACTCATGTGTCTCAATGGCACCGCGCCAGAAGGCGGCCACGCCGGGGCTTTCGTCAATCAACAGCCCGGCATTTGAAAGGCCGTGGACAATGATGATGGATGTGCCCGCGCCGCCTGCAAATGGCTCCATAAAAATGCCGGGGTAGATGCCGTGCTGAGATTCGGCAAGGTGGGGCAATGGATTGGATGCGCCGGCTAAATTGCGCAATGAAGACATATTTCGCACCTATTACCATGTTGAGCGGAACGCCTAACATATAGCAATGGTACGTTGGAGTTGGTATTACCCGTATACCGGTACGTTTAGTACTTCTAGTCTGGAGACATTGGAATGAATGGAGAGATGTTGACCCTAAGCGATTCCGTGCCGGCGGCGCAGCTCTAATTTAAGAGTCCAGAGTTCTTGCAATCGAGCAGTGGCGGCCGGGTCATCCGGATGCGCCTTCTGACTCGCGAACTGTGACTCGATCTGCTTCTCCAAGTCAATTAACTCAAATTCGGCGCGCCGCCGGCGAAGAACGCCGAGACAGCTTTCGACTTCATCCCAGGTGGAGGGCGCGCCGGTCTCAAACGCGATGTCGTACAGCAGCCTCCGGTCGGGCTCGTCCAGGGTTGTAGCCAGCGAGGAAGTATCTGGACGCGCGCCGTCCTTGCAAAGCGGCAACAGAGCCGCGAAGATGCGCTCAGTTTCAAGCCCGCAGTAGATTTCCTCCGCCGCCAGTAAATTGGAAAGGCGCACGCGGAAATCATCGGCTTCGATGAGCATTTGGACCAGCCTCCGCTCGGCAGGCCTGGCGCTGCGCGACAGGAGTTCGGGGTTGGTTTTCACCTCACTGCGGCGCTCCGCGGCCGCTTTGCGCAGCGCCTCACGCAGAACAGGCTCCTCCACGCGCAACTGCTGGGATATCCGTGTGGCCCATTCCGAGCGCAGCAGCGGATTCGGAATTCGTTGTACGTGAGGCATCAGGAAATTCACGGCGCGAAGCTTGCCCTGTGCCGTGGTCGTGTCCATTTGCCGCGCGCGGCCAATCAGATAATCAAGAAACGGCGCCGCCTTTCCCAAAAGTTCCCGATACCCTTCCGCCCCTTTTTTCTGGATGTAGGTATCCGGATCGGCGGGCTTGCCATCCACGGCCGGCAAGGCCAGGACGCGCGTCTCGAAATCCTGCTCCAGCAGCAGCGCCAGCGACCGCTCCGTGGCAGCCTGCCCGGCATTATCCGGGTCGTAGTTCACAACAATCTGTTTCGTGAATCGCGCCAGCAGTTTTACTTGCGACTCAGTGAGGCTCGTGCCGCAACTGGCCACCACATTGACGATGCCCGCGCGCGCGACCGCAATCGTATCCATGTAGCCTTCGACCAACACCGCGAATCCAGCGCGACGGATGGGCTCCTTGGCGCGGTCCAGGTGGTAGAGGAGACCGCTCTTGGAGTAAATCGGAGTCTCGGGCGAATTCAGATATTTCGGCATGTCGTCGCCCAACGAGCGCCCGCCAAACGCGACGACCTTTCCCGATTCGTTGGCAATGGGAAAAATGATGCGGCGGCGGAAGCGGTCGTAGAGCCGGGCCTTGTCGTCGCGCGAAACCAGGCCGGATTGGTCGATGAGTTTTTCAGGGAATTTCTGCTTCAAGTGGCGCAACAGGGCATCGCCTCCCGAAGGCGCATAGCCCAGCCCGAATCGGGTGATGGCTTCCTCGTCCAATCCGCGATCCGCCAGATAGGCGCGCGCGGCCTTGCCTTCGGCCGTGTTGGTCAGGTGCCGTGCAAAAAAAGCGGCCGCTTCACGATGCATTTCCACCAGAACCGAGCGCTGCTGGTTGGTGCGACGTTCCTCCGGACTGCGCTCGCGCGCTTGTGGGACCTGGATGCCGCATTTTTCGGCCACCGCGCGCACCGCGTCGGGAAAGGAGAGCTTGTCCACTTCCATCACAAACTTGAATACGTCGCCGCCCACACCACAGCCGAAGCAATGATAAATTTGCTTTACCGGATGGACAGCGAATGAAGGGGTTTTTTCGGAGTGAAACGGACACAGCCCGGTAAAATTCTGTCCGCTCTTGCGCAGAGGCACATATTCGCCGATCACGCGGACGATGTCCGCCTGCTGCTTCACTTTATCCGCGAATGATCCAGCTTCCGCCATGGAGGAGATATTAAACAGTTTAGGGGGCGATCAGTTCAAACACAAATCTGCCGTCGCGGAAAACTACCAGGGTTTTTCCGTCGGGAGTCCACTGGGCAATTCCGATTGGAACGCTTTTCACGATTGTCCTTTGCGCAACATTCAAGACGTCGAAGCGCACGATGGACTTGAGATCTTGTTTCTCGTGATGTTCCACTAGCAGCAGGTTGTCGTCCTGAGGATTCCACACCGGATTCTCGTCTTCTTCGTCGGCCTCGTTTGCGAACGAGAGCGCCGTCTTGCCGCTGTCCGAATAGCGCGCGCGGAAAGGCAGCCCCGCCTCGAATATATAAGGCAAATAATATTCTCCGGTCGCTGAGAAATTAATACCATACATATTAAAGCGGGTGTCCAGGTGCTTTCCCTTAACATCATAAATATTGACGGTGGGCTGCTTGTCCGTTTCAGCCGTGTCGTCCGCAATATAGATCTTTTCAATTTTGTCGCCCGAATAAAGGACATGAAAACGGAACGCAGGCGTCTTGACCGCGAACTGACGCAACTTCTGAGTGGCCAGGTCCAAAATTCCGATGGCCGTGAAGCCCATGTCGTTGTAGGTCTCGGCGCTCTTGTCCACCTTGGGGCGGTCGGTCATGAAGACGAAATAATTTCCGTCGTTGGTCCATTGAAGGACTCCGCGGAGATTGTTGATCACCACGGGCGCGCCGACCGTTCCATCCTCTTTGATTAGGTAGAGGCCCTCCGAAGTGGATACAGCGAACGTGCGAGGAATGGGCACAGTCCAAACCCC
>DATNHU010000060.1:0-4199 GCA_035604795.1 Candidatus Limnocylindrales bacterium | reverse complement strand
ATGCGGAATATTGCGCCACCACCCGGGCGGTTGCCACACGTAATCCGTCCTTTGTGTTCCTTTACCAGGCCGTAACAAATGGAAAGACCGAGGCCCGTACCTTTGCCGACTGGCTTCGTGGTGTAGAAGGGATCGAAGGCCAGGCCGGGCTCACGGATTCCAGGGCCGGTGTCGGAAAATTCGATAACAACGCTCCTATGATCCCGTATGGTGCGTACCGTGAGGAGACCGCCGCCTGCTTCCTCCATGGCGTCCACGGCATTGCCAATGATGTTGAAAAAAACTTGAAGTAGTTGGTTGGAATCTCCGCGAACACCGGGCAGGGGCTTTTCCAAATCCAGCTCAAACTTAATGTTTTTATGGAGCAGGTCGAGCCGGCGCAGCTCCACCACGCTGGCAACTACGGAATTGAGGTCCAACAGAGTGAGCTCGGTCGGCTGTGGCTGCGCAAAACTGAGGAGCTTGTTGATGACCTCTTTCGTGCGCCGAGCCTGCTCGCGGATTTTTTGGGCGATGTCATGCGCGCGATCGGGAATGGCCGGAAGCTCGAGCAGGACATCGGAGTATCCAAGAATGGCGGTTAAAGGATTATTGATTTCATGGGCTGCGCCGGCTGCGAGCTGGCCCACCGAAGCCAGTTTTTCCGCTTGAACGTATTGGCTCTGGATGCGGCGCAGATTTACCAGAGCATCTTTGGAAGCGCGCAGAAGGCGCAGACGATCCTCATCCACCAGACGTTGCCGCAAGAATATGAGCGAGCTCAGAACGACCATGGCGGCCAGTGTGGTCAACAACCGGAAGCGGCGCACCGCGGGCGGAGCGCTGCTCAGCGTTTCCGACCACAACGCCAGCGCCGGCAACGAAAGCGCGGCGGCCATGGCCATTCGCGCCGGCCAGTTATTTTCCGCGGGCATCTCGAAAGATTCTTCTTCCGCGGGAGGATTGACTGCACTGGCGGGCGGACAAACACGACGCGCAACGATTCCCGCCATGCCGAACCACACGAGGGAAGCCACCAGCGGGAGATCATAAAAGCTTCCGGAACAGTATGCGCCGCGATCAATCGCGGCGATGATGACCATCGAGCTCAGCGCATAAGTTAGGGCCGCGCCCATTAAATGCGCGTACACCTTTCTCCACGGTCCCGCCGTGCGCAGCACTAAATAAGCGAGCACGGCAACCAGCGTGAAATTCTCAACGCTGTAAAGGCGGTTGTAGCTCAGGCCGTAGCGGACTACGTCCGGCACCACGTATTGCCACGGGATGACGATGAATAAGTAGAGATAAACCCACCAGGAGAGCAGGAGTTGGAAATCCACATGGCCGAAGCGAAGATTGCGGTCCGCTTGCGGCGCGTGCGGACGCAGCGCCAGTGCGCCCAGAAGCGGAACCGTATGCAGAAAAAAGATTACATCGCCGAGGAACGGATCGGGGACGGGCTGTTGCTGGAGCACCTCAAAATAAGTCCACAGCAACTGGCCGCTGAGCCACATCCCGCAGCCCATTCCCAGCAGCATCCAGAATGAGTTGCGGCGCCAGTCGGGCGAGGCAGCGTTGAGGAGCAGGCCGGCGTTGGCGAATAGCAGAACGATGCACTGAGCCACGTCGGCGAAGGCGGTCAACTGAGAGCCGGGGCGCAGCAATAGAGAGACGGCGCCGTATCCACCGACGAAGAACAACCAGATGATCGCAAGGCCTGTCTTGCCACGCAGAGCAGACATAGAGAGGTGCCCGGGTCATCCTGAAGAACCAATGATGGTCTTCCCAAGGAATGGGATAAACGGGCTGCGGTTCAATTATGGCGGGTTGGCGGGGGGAAACAATGACCCGTTGGTACTACGAAATGCGCGGAGCGATGGGAACGAAGCGGAAAGACCGGCTGTAACTGATTGAAGATAGGTTGGTTAGCTTATTAAGTCGGACGACCGACTCAATAAGCAGGAAACGGACTTTTCCGAAAAAGGGGAAAATTGAGATTGGTGTTTTTGGGACTCTCTTAACGGTGAAGGTAGCTAATTCAACCATTACTATTTTAGCGCGGAATGATTTGAAAAGCCAGGGAAATTATTTCTATGGGCAAGGGTCGAGGAAGGATTTAGAAGCAAGATTAAAGAAAAGGTTGAGCCCGAGGCAAAAGTTTTGGCACTGCCAGGCTCTTAGTTCGCGGTGGCACTGTTTGTTTAGTATTGTATAGCTTTACGATCCAAAGAACGCTGAGAAACAGTTCTTTTTGAGGCGAGCGGATCGCGCTCTTGGGCAAGCGCATTTCTCAATGTTTCGGCACCTTTAAGAAAGGGGGATTCTGGGCTGACTTGGATTTTTGGGCATGACCTGGTGCATCGCGCCTCACGCCGAACTGAGCTGAGCTTCTAGGTTTTTGGCCGCAGCGCTTTTCGCACGGGGGTTCGACTCCCCCTGCCTCCATAAAACACACTTAATAATTATTCTTTTACGTAATCAGCTGGCTCAAAAACGGCGTGCTTTCACCGACTTAGTGCAGTTTCGCGTACTCCACTTTGGCTTCCTTCAGGATGGGGATATCAGGGTCGGCATCTTTCCAAAGGGCGAGGAACTCCTTATATTCCGCGCGGGCCCTGGCAGTGTCGCCCGATAGTGTGTAGGCGCGTCCGAGTCCGAGATGCGCAAGCGCGCCGATCGGCTCGTTTACGACTACGCCTGCGTGATCGAGAATCTTCTGAAATTCGCCTGCGGCTGCGGCGCCCTGCTTCGTTGCCAAGTCCGCTTCTCCGCGCATATAAATGGGATAGAGGGCAAAGGTGAAGGAAGGATTACCTTCTCCCAATTCGTAAGGGGCAGACGCGGCCAGCGCTTCGACGCCCCGCCTTCCGTCGCCGGCGTGAAGCGCGATGGCGGCGCGAATCATGGGAATAAAATCGAACTGTACATTCGTATCTTCCGGGAAACGGCGGTTGAGATCGGCGGATAATCGCTCGGCCTGTGCCGAATCGCCTGCCAGCGCGAATGCAATGGCCGCGAACGACTGAGCCATCTTGCTGTTTGTGGTTGCCAGAGCAGACTGCGCATCTTTCTTCGCCACGGCGACATTTCCAACCAGCGCCTGGCGGATGGCGTCGTGCGATTGGTATTCCGCCGCCGTTTCCTTTTCATCGGTCCTCTGCGCGGAATCGGCGGCGCGCTTCGCCAGTTGCTGAGCTCCGGTGAATTGGCCGCGGTATGCAGCGGTCTCGGATTGCAGGAAGAGAATTTGATCGTCGATTCCCGGTTTTCCCGTCGCGCTGGCGACCTGCTGTGCCATTCCAGCGGCGTCGTGCTCAAGGAAATCCACGTTGTACAGTACCAAAGGAATCCAGGGCGAATCGATGTTGTGGGCGCGCGACTGCAGTAACAAGGTCTTGGCCTGATCAAGTTGGTCAATCCACTGAAAGCTATAAGACAAATTCACAACGTTGTTTCCGCTGCCGGGATTGATCTTCAGGGCCTGCAGCGCCGCGGTATGAGCCTTCGGGTAATCTCCCATGAAGGTAAAAGTGGTCCACAGGTTCGTCGGAGGTTCGTCATCATGGGGGTAGGTTTGCGCCCATAACTGGTAAGAGGTGCGTGCGGCCTCCAGATTTCCCGTGACAGCCAGATCATAAAACGAGGAAATGGCCAGGTTTTCGCTCTCGCTGGCGCGACCCCGCAATTCGTAAGCCTTCTCTGTAAACTCGGCGCAACGATCGAGTTCGCTGAGGGGCTGATAACTCTGGCCCAGGCGCAAGTAAGCCATGGCGAATTTCGGATCCAAAGAAATGGCTCTTTGGAAGAACGGAATCGCGGCAGCGTAGTCGTTTATTACATCGGTGGTGTGATTACCGATGGCATAGGCTTGCAGGGCTTCGAGCGACGAAGTGGTGACGTTCTCGGGTAGTGCGTCATACTTCTGGAGGGAGGCCAGCGATTCTCCGAGCTTCGCGCGCAATTGCGTGGCGGCGCCGCCGAGCGCCTTGAGGACTTGCTCTTTTCCGGCGGCGGTGACTTGCTCTTCCGCGAGCAGATCGCCGGTTCGGCAGTTTACCGCCTTGAGGCCCAAAACATATTCGCTGCCCAAACTAGAGATGGAACCTTGGATGTTGACCGCGCTGTCGGTGCGCCGGCAAATGTCGCGGGCGACGTCTGGCGTGAGGCGGGCGTCTTTTGGCTTGGCCATGAGCGTGAGTGTTTGCGCGATGCGCTCGTCG
>DATNHU010000059.1:0-6593 GCA_035604795.1 Candidatus Limnocylindrales bacterium | reverse complement strand
CCCATCAACAACTCGCGCGTAATGGATACCTTGAGCTACATCTCCGATGTTTATGGTGGCCGTCTCACCGGATCCACCAACACCAAACTCGCCGGTGATTGGGTGATCAAACAGATGCAGGATTGGGGCCTCGCCAATCCGCATTACGAATTCTGGGATTTTGGCCGCGGCTGGGTGAATGAGCGCTTCTACGCCAACGTGACTTCACCCGTCACCTATCCTTTGATTGCCTATCCACTTGCGTGGACTCCGGGCACAACCGGCCCGGTCACAGGAGAAGTCGTCATTATCGGCGTGAAAAATCCGAATAATCCGAACGCGGCCCCAACTATGCCCACAACTGAGGATGCCGCTGACGCGCTGATCGCCAGCCTGAAAGGAACTCTTAAGGGCAAGATCGTGATGCTGGATCCACCGCGCGAGATCGCCATGAGCACCGAACCGCTGGCACATCGCTACACACAGGCGGAATTGGATGAAATGGGTATGCAAGAAATCGGCGGTCGCAGAGGCGGCGCCGCACCTGCTTTTAACGCTCTCACTCCACAGATGCAGGCCGCAGCCAACGCCGTGGCCCAGCGGATTCGCGCCAAGCTCAACAATCTTTTCTTAAGCGAAGGTGTCGCCGCCGTTTTCCAGGAAGGCCGAGGCGATGGCGGAACCGTTTACGTACAATCCGCCGCGGGCGTGCTTCCCGTACCGCCTCCCGGTCAGGGCGGTGGCAGGGGCGGCCGCGGGCCGTCCGTTTACGCCTTGCAAAATGCGCCTCCGGCCCTGAATCAGGTAATGCTCGCCGCCGAGCACTACAACCGCATTTACCGCACGCTTCAGAAGAATGTTCCCGTGACCGTCGAACTCAACATCCAGAACAAATTCCTCGACAACGATGGCGGGAAGTCCTTCGACATCGTCGGCGAAATCCCCGGCTCTGATCCGAGACTCCGCGACCAGATTGTCATGATCGGAGGCCACTTCGATTCTTGGCATTCCGGCACGGGCGCCACGGATAACGGCGTCGGCTCTGCCGTGATGCTCGAAGTGATGCGCGTTCTGAAAGCTTCCGGATTGAACATGCGCCGCACCGTCCGCATCGGACTGTGGACGGGCGAGGAAGAAGGCTTGCTCGGTTCACGCGCTTATGTGACGGACCACTTCGGTCGCTGCGACACAGAGACCGGCGCGTGGGAATTGAAGCAGCCCGCTCACGACAAGTTTTCCGTGTACTTCAATATCGACAACGGGAGCGGCAAACTCCGCGGCGTTTACTTGCAAGGAAACGAAGCGGCACGTCCCGTTTTCCAGGAATGGATGAAGCCGTTTGAGTCCATGGGCATGAACACAATTTCCATCAGCAACACCGGCGGCACGGATCACCTTTCGTACGATGCTGTCGGCTTGCCGGGATTTCAGTTCATCCAGGACCCGCTCGAATACGACACGCGCACCCACCACAGCAACATGGATCTGTGGGATCGCGTGCAGGACGGCGACCTCCGGCAAATGGCCACGATTGTGTCGACCTTCGTCTATCAGGCCGCCAATCGCGACATGATGTTCCCGCGCAAACCCCAGGCGCCTTGCACAGTCGCAGGGGGCGGGCGCCGGGGCGGAATGTAAACCCACAGGCGTGGCAACATCGCCCGGTCAAATTTCCAAATAAAAAGGGGATGCGCGGGACGCGCATCCCCTTTTTTCAATCCTGAAATTGATTTTGAATGTCAGCTCTTCGTCCGCGTCAGTTCCCTTGCCCAGTGCGAAAGATGATTCAGCGAAGGGACATGCGTTCGCTCCAAATGAATCGGCGTAATCGAAATGTCCCCGGCGAAAACCGCAGCGTAATCAGAATCTTCACCGATTCCATCGGTAATCTGCTGCTCATGCAGCCAATAATAAGTTCGTCCGCGCGGATCTTTCTCTTCCTGCAAAACGTTCCGTGTCACTTTTTCCGACTGCCTCGTAAATCTCACGCCGCCTTTCCATTCTTGCGGCACATTCACGTTGAGCAGCACGCCCTGGGTCATTCCGTCGCGCAAAATCACGCCGGCCAGATCACGCGCAAAACTTGCCGCATGGTCAAATCGAAACCCCTTTCCGCGATGCACCACGGAAATCGCCACGGAAGGAATGTGGTTGATAGTGGCCTCCGCGGCCGCCCCCACCGTGCCGGAGTAAAACACGTTCTCGCCCATGTTCCCGCCGCGATTTACTCCTGACAGAACCAGATCTGGTTTCTCCGGCAACAATTTATTCAGTGCTACAATCACCGCATCCGCGGGCGTACCATCCACGGCCCACTCCCTCTCGGCAATTTGCTCGCAGAAGATTGGTTGCCGCAGGGTCAGCGACTGCGCCGCCGCGCTGCGCTCCTGGCTCGGTGCAACCACGCTCAGTGTCGCTGTGCCCTTCAACGCATCCACCAGGGCGCGCAATCCTTCCGCGTGGATTCCGTCATCATTCGTAATCAGAATATGAGCCATCAGTTTTTAGGATGTTCCCCGATTCTCTTTCTGGATTTGCGCCGCGATCCTCGCGCGCATTGGGCGGAAGGAATGGTCGGGACGACTGGATTTGAACCAGCGACCTCACGCACCCCAAGCGTGCGCGCTACCAGGCTGCGCTACGTCCCGACCGGTTGGTGATTTCCCGCGCCGCCCCGGTAAAAACGCTCCGTTACGCCACGGAAGTTCAGGGTATCACTCGGTTTCGAGCAGCGTCAAGAACGCCCGCAGGGCGTCCCGCAAGTCCAGCAATACTTTGCGGTTGATGGTCGGAAGCGGATCGCCGGTCGAAGCCCGCGCCGTAGATGGCAACAAGCCGGAAATCGACTGGCCGTCCTGTGAAAGAGCTGCGTCGCCGTTGCCGACGGAATCGTGGCCATTGTGCTCGCGCAGGTGGCGGCGCGCTCCGGCTATCGTGAACCCTTCATCGTAAAGCAGGCGGCGGATTTCCAGGACCGTTTGCACGTCCTCGCGGCGATACAACCGGTGGCCCTTGGGGCTTTTCACGGGTTGCAGCATGGGAAATTCCGTCTCCCAGTAGCGCAGCACGAACGGTTTCGTGGCCGTCAACCGGCTGACCTCGCCGATGCGGAAAAAACTTTTGTCGGGCACGAATTGAGACATGTGACCGTTTCCGGATTCAGGCATGTTGTGATGCGGGCGGGGGCCGCTCGAACCTTATCCTATCTCGTTTTTTGCCTGTGTCAATGCACAGACTTAGCTCGGCCCGCGTCGCCGCTTCTTCACTGACGCGTGTCCGCGCTCGCGGTGGCCGCGCTCCTTCACGCGTTGCAGGAACCGAATCGGCGCGCCGGTGAAATCAAAACTCTCGCGCAGCCTGTTCTCCAGAAATCGTTCGTAGCTGAAGTGCAGTCGCGCCGGCTGATTGGTGAACAGCACAAACGTGGGCGGTGCGCTGGACGCCTGCGTCATGTAATAAATCTTCACTTTGCGCGTCGCAGGGGACGTGCCTCGTTCCAGGTCCACGCTCTTCAGCCAGCGATTAATTTCTCCCGTGGAAATGCGTTTCCGGCGCGCCGCGGCCACATGCTCGATGAGCGGATAGAGTTTGTCCACGTTCTCACCGGTCAGCGCGGAAACAAACACGATGGGCGCATACGCAAGGAATTTCAGCTTGCCGCGCACGAACGTCTCATATTCCTTCATCAGAGATTTCGGGGCGGTTAGCATGCGCAAACTCCGGCTGCGCGATTGCTCTTCAGTTCTTTTTCCGCTGGTCGGGCGATATCCCTTGGCCGTCTTCGACTCAGCAGCCTTTGCTCTTCGCGAAACGCGGTCGGGATTTCCTTTGGTCTCCTCTTCTTCCAGCGCCTTCCGGGCGGATTCCAGCGCCAAATCAAACTTGTTCATGACAATGATTACCGAGCATCCCGATTGTCCCGCGTAATCGGCAATCGTGGCGTCGCCCGACGCAACTCCCTGTGACGCATCCACAATCAACAACGCCACATCGGTGCGCTCCAGGCTTTTGCGCGCCATAATCACGCTCAGCTTTTCTGAAAGTTCCGTGGTCTTGCCCTTGCGCCTGATCCCCGCCGTGTCCACGAACCGGTAAATGTTTTCTCCGTGTTGCACCAGAGTATCCACCGAATCACGCGTGGTGCCCGCTATCGGTGAAACGATGCTGCGCTCTTCGCCCGCCAGTTGATTCAGCAGCGCTGATTTTCCGACGTTCGGCCGTCCGATAATCGCCACCTGGACTGGGGTTTCCACTTTGCGCGGCGCAGCTTCCCTTGCGCCGTCTGCAGATACCTGGCCTTCAGCGCTCCCCGTCACCTCGTTTTGCGGGGGAAAGATTTCCGGCGCAGCCGCGTCGCCTGAGGAAATCGACGCGTGCTCGACGATGTAGTCGAGCATATTATCCATCCCATATCCATGCTCGGCCGAAAGCGGAAACACCGGCAACCCCAGCGAGTGTAGCGGCCCGGTCAGCGACTCCTGCTGCTGAGAATCCACTTTGTTCGCCGCGAGAATCATCGGCTTCCCGGCGCGACGCAGCACCCGCGCCAGTTCCTCATCCAGAGGAGTCAGCCCGTCGCGCGCATCCACCACCAGCACCAGCAGCGCCGCCGACTCGATGGCCACCTTGGCCTGCCGCAGAATCTCCGCCGGTATCGCTGCGCGGTCGTCCGGCACAATTCCGCCCGTGTCCACAACTTCAAAGCTCCGGCCCAGCCAGTTGGCCGTCCCATAAATTCGGTCGCGCGTGATCCCCGGCTCATTGGTCACAATCGACCGCCGCGTCCCCGTCAGCCGGTTGAACAGCGTGGACTTCCCCACGTTGGGCCGTCCCGCAATCACCACCGATGGTAGGTTTTCATTCATAGGAGGGCTCGTCCACTCTAGCCCAGGTTTGTTCCGAGCGATAGCTGACTGTGTGACACCGCTGCGCCGCGCCTCACCATATCAAGTACCCCGGAATGTGCACGTGCAGATAATCGCTGACGCTCAAAATGTCCCAAGCGCGTAGAATTACAGTCAGCTGGTAACCCCATGCGGAACAAGATCCTAGTCTGTGGAATGCTGATTCTCGCTGCCTCCGCCGCTTCCACATTCGCGGATCTTCAGGGATTGTTCCTACCCGGACTTGACCATCCCGCAATTCAGTATCACACGCGCCCTACAAATGACCCTGTCGCGCAGCTAAACCTGGATATTCAATCCGGAAAGACCCGGCTCAAATTTGACGGAGCACAAGGATATCTTCGTTCCGTGCTCGAGGCGCTGAGAGTTCCGGTTGTATCACAAATGGTTACGTTTTCAAAGAACAGCGTTCAGTCCTACCGAATATCTCCAAAGAACCCGCGCACGCTATTCTTCAATGACGCCGTGACTGTCGGTTGGGTCCGCGGTGGATTTATTGAATTGGCGGCTGAGGATCCATCGCAGGGAGTCATTTTCTACACTCTGTCCCAACAGCCGGCCGATAAACCCCAATTCAAACGCGATGATAAATGTCTGACCTGTCATGAGTCTCTCAATAGCGTAGGCGTCCCCGGCATGTTAGTCCGCAGTATGATGACCGCGCCAGATGGCAATCCGCTTCCTTGGTTGGGGAACAATGTTACGGACCATCGCACTCCCATGGCGCAGCGCTGGGGCGGCTGGTATGTCACAGGAAATTCCGGATCGGTAAGACACCTGGGAAATGCAATGGTCGCCGATACCGCAAATCCAGAGTCCGCGGTGACGGCCCAGACGCTGAACTTGGAATCACTGAAGGGGAAGTTCGATACAGACGCTTACCTGTCTCCATACAGCGACATCGTTGCCCTGATGGTCTTCGAGCACCAAATGCACATGACGAATTTGCTTACTCGCATAGGATGGGAGGCGCGGTTCGCGTCCTACGAAGCACAGTCAGGCAACAGGAAAGATGGTCAGACTGCGACCATTCCTACGGACCTCAACTCACCTCTCAGTGAAGACGCGAAGGAGATTGTGGACTACATGCTGTTTGTCGATGAAGTACCGCTTGGCGGCAGGATTCGGGGCACATCCGGCTTCACCGAAAAATTCTCATCGGAAGGTCCTTTCGACGGCAAGGGCCGGTCCCTGCGGCAATTCGATCTGCAGCACCGCATGATGCGTTACCCCTGCAGCTACATGATCTATTCGGATGCGTTTGACGCGCTGCCCTTGGAAACCAGAGATGCTATTTACGAGCGCATGTGGCAAATCTTATCTGGCAAGGAAAAAGACAAGAGATACACGCGGCTGAATCGAGCCGACCGCCAAGCCATCGTCGGGATCCTGCGCGAAACCAAGAAAAGCCTTCCGGCTTATTTCCAAAGCCGGCTCCATTGAGCCCGCTCGCAGCCCGCGGTTACCTCATGGATCGGAAATTCGTATGCATCTGCTCGCCACGACTGGTTTCCGAATATGCCAGAATCAACACGGCCTTGGTCTCAAACGTGCACATGAGCTGCACACCGGTCAACGGATTCTGGTGGCTGATCCTGGAAGCGGCCCCGTTTTTACTCAGTTTTCGCGCTTGAGCGAGACAAGAGCCTAGAATCTCGCGAACAGGTCAGGGATGAATTCTGGAATGCCGGTGACATGTCGAATGCCGAG
>DATNHU010000058.1:0-5461 GCA_035604795.1 Candidatus Limnocylindrales bacterium | reverse complement strand
GATGGTTCGGTCATCACACTATTTAAGCAGTACCTCACCAAGCGGGGCGTTGTTTACGCCGATCAGGATATCGCCGAGAATCTCGACTGGATTAAGCTGCAAATTAAGCGCGAAGTGTTCACATCTATTTACGGCTTACCGGAAGGGTTCCGCGTTGAGACCGAAGCCGATGCGGAAGTTTCCAAAGCCGTCGACCTTCTTCCGCAAGCCCGGGCGCTCTATGACAATGCGAGGCGGGTTGTTGCCGAGCGAATGGCCGCGCAGGGCGGACCAACCTCGCACTAATAAAGCGTTTCAAGCGAAGGCCGGGGCCGCGGGTGGAATCGCTGTAGACCCTCTGATAGAATTTTCGGCGTGGGCGGCTAGCTCAGCTGGGAGAGCGCCTCGTTCGCAACGAGGAGGCCGGGGGTTCGAATCCCCTGCCGTCCACCAAGATTCTTGCTCTCCACTCCCCTAAGAAACCCGTCTTGGATCAGATTCGCGGCCGGAGGCTGGGCTATTTCGCCGGCTTTGCGAACAGGGCATCGTCCACGGGTTGGTTCACGCGAACTTCCGTAAGATGAATAATCACTGTTAGAGCGCCGTTGATCTGGCGGATGCTAAAGGGTTGCTTCACCCCTTCCACTTCGCGATAGTCTTCCAGGAATGTTTGCGATGTAATCCTCGTTATGCCATTGTCCGTTTGAGCGTTCATTTCTTCATCGGTGCGGATCATCAGGCCCGACGAAATATCAAAGTACATCCTGCGTAGCGAGCCATCGCCCGGATCGCCCTCCAGGACATAGGCCGGATAGGCGGCTACAGTTTCCTGTCCCTTTAATGTCAATTTTGGATAAAGCTTGTCGAGTTCGATCGACTGATAAAAATTGGAAGAGCGTTGCATGGAAGACAGGTCCTGCCCGGTAAGATCAGAGACTCCAGCGTCCGGCCTTTGCAACCATGCAGTGTGTCCGTCGAATCCCCGACGAACTTCTCCCCCGCCTGGGAAAGTAATGATGGAGCAGTATTTGTTGGGAGCTTTTGCATAGGATTCCGCGGTGCCCCATTCCTCCACTCCGACAATTTGAAGAGTTCCCTTGGAAACGCGGGAAGTCAGCTTGGAAATCGCGCCGCGCCCGCCCAAAGCGGCAACGTATTTCGTAAGTATGTCATTAACCGTTGGAGTGGGAGTCTGCGCCTCGAACGTGGAGCATGCGACGAAAACCAGCAGACCCATGGACATCACGAAAATCGCAGTTCGTTTCACATTTCACCCCGGAAGGCGCTAAAGAAGCGCCGGGAGAATCATACCAGTATGACGCTACGTGGGCCGCTCCAGTTGCCGAAGCGCGCTATCCAAAACGGCTTCCACACGACTTGGATCGGGAACGCTGCCTTGAGCAAAATCTCGTGTCCCGCCTCCCTTTCCACCTCCGGCGCCGAGGCAATCGCGCAGAAGAGCGCTCATGTCTCCCTCCAGGCCGGGGCTCTGCGCGAAAATAATCTGCCCGGCGCGCGTGGCTAAAAGTATTCGCACATTCGGCTGCGCAACCATTTTCGTGGCCAGCAGGCGGAGGAAAACGGGATCGGAATTGCCAACAATATAGGACACAACTTTGGACGCAACATGGGATACAACTCCGGGCTGGCTGGCTCTTCCGTCGCGGCCCTCGGTGGCCAGAAGCAACTGGGCTTGCACCCCCGCCAGCTCTTCGGTGAGGCGCTGCCGTGTGCGATGACCCTCCTGGCGTTCCTCGAGAGCGCGAGCGACCATGGCGGGCACTTCCGCGGCCGCGCAACTGAGCAAACGCGCCGCCTCGCCTAGCGCGACGTAGTCATTGTGAGCGGCCAATCCGGAGCGCGCACCGCAAATAAATTCTACACGCCAATTCCCTTTCACTTTTTCGAGTCTGCGCAGGAGTATGAGGCCAACCTGACCCGTCCGAGAAACATGAGTGCCGCCGCAAGGCTGGCGGTCGAAGCCCTCCACCTCAATGGCGCGCAGGACCCCCTCGCGATCAACTTGCTTGCGGACACCCGCCGCGGCCAATTCCTGCGCGGTCCCGAAGAGGACACGCACGGGCCGGTCCTCAAAAATAATTTCATTGGTGCGACGCTCAGCCGCATCCAGATGGCGCCGTTCGATGATCGGGGCGGCCAGGTCGATCGTTGAGGTATCACGGCCCAGGTGGAACGACACCGTGGGAAATTGAAATAGCTCCAGGAATGCCGCCGACAATAGATGCTGCCCGGTATGCTGCTGAATGTGGTAGAAGCGGCGTCCCCAATCAATTTTTCCGTGGATGGGGCCAGGAGCGACAGCCCGATCCGTGAAGTGGATTACCTCGTGATTGTCCGAATCCAAAACTTCGACGACATTCACATCGCCAAGTGTTCCCGTGTCGTGAGGCTGCCCGCCCGATGTGGGATAGAAAGCCGTTCGGTCCAATGTGACACGCCAGCGATCTCCCTCTTGATTGACGGAAAGGACCCGCGCGTCGAATTCAGGCAGGAATGCATCGTGATAGTAGAGCCGTTCGGTCACTCGACTCGACGCTCAGGATTTGGACTTGAGCGCCGCCTCCCACGCTTCGCTGTATTTGTACCCCGTGCCGGTGTTGAAGAGCACCACACTGTCGTTGGGCTTGATCCAGCGGGTCTTGGCGAGCTTTCGTGCTGCAACGACGGTGGCCGCGCCCTCCGGGGCGGCAAACATTCCTTCCAGGCTGGCCAATTCCCTGCCCGTGGCGAGCATCTCCTCATCCGTGGCCACGAGAGCTGTGCCATGCGTGGTGTGGATGTCGGCGAGCATGATGAAATCGCCGAGCGCTTTGGGCACGCGCAAGCCAGAGGCAATCGTGGCGGCGTTCTGGAAGAATTCAGAAGTTGCGGCTCCTTTTTCATAGGCCACGACAATTGGCGCGCAACCGGAAGCCTGGACGCTGACCATCCGCGGACGTTCGTTGCCGAGCCAACCCATTTCTTGCATTTCGTCGAAGGCTTTGCACATCCCGATTAGACCCACACCTCCACCGGTGGGATAGATAATCACGTCGGGCAGTTTCCCCCCCATCTGCTCCCACAGCTCGTAGCCCATGGTTTTCTTGCCTTCGATGCGATACGGCTCCTTGAGAGTGGTGACCTCAAACCAACCTTCGCGCTCCTTGTTTTCGGCCACATATTTGCCGCAATCGGAAATGAGGCCGTCGAGCTCGCGGACGTCCGCTCCGAAAGCTTGGCATTCGAGAACGTTTGCGCGGGGAGTGTCGGCAGGCATTACGATGACCGCGGGAATCCCGGCCTTGGCCGCATAAGCTGCCAAAGCTCCGCCGGCATTGCCCGCCGTTGGTGTGGCCAGTGCTTTGGCTTTTAGCGCGCGGGCCCGTGTAACCGCCGCAGAAAGCCCGCGCGCCTTGAAGGAACCCGTCGGATTCAGGCCTTCATCCTTGATGTAAAGCTTGTGGAGCCCCATCTGCTCGCCGAGGCGCGACGCCGTAAGGATCGGTGTCATACCTTCACCCAGGGTTACGGGATCATCACCGGGCATTACTTCAGCATAGCGCCAGATATTGAGCGGACGACTGGCCAGGGCGACGCGGGTCAGGGTGGCGGCGGCCTTCTTCAGGTCATACCGGGCCAGCAGAGGCTTGCCGTCGTCCGGGCAAGTGTTCATGAGCTTGTTGTGCGGGTAGGTTTTATGGCACTGCGAACATTCCAAGTGAGTCAAAGTAGAAAAAGAATGTAATGGCATGAGGGGGACAAGTTTAGCACAGGCGACTAGGACGGCTTGAACCGGGCGGTGCATCCACGAAGATGAATAACTCAGACTAGAATCACGGGCTAGATTTTGGTTTACTGATCTTGTGTTCCACGTCTACGGCGTTCAGCCGGAAGTCGGTAAACGTGTGGTAGTGGTGGTACAAATGGCCCCTGAAATCGATGTACAAATCCACTTGTTGAGGAAGCCATAATTCCACTTTGTGTTTGGAAAACGGGACAAGCTGATAGTCAACCGACATGTGCTCGCGGCGAAGCTGAACTTGTGGGACGGGCTGAAGAAGGTCTGTTTCCAGGTGCAGTACCTGGTAGTTCTCCGCCGAGATCCAAGCGCGCCCGCGTAATCGCATCGGATATCCTTTTTGATCGCTAACGAATTCTCGAATGCGCGGTGTTTTGTCGGGAAGTTGCTGAAAATGAACCAGCCAGGTGCCCTGGCCATTCCACTGCCCCAGGCCTTCGCACTTCATTTCAAAGTCGTCCCGGAATAGCGGATGAAAAACGAGAAAGATGCCGGGAGAACCCACATCCTGGAGCCGTCCCGGCAAGAGCTCCGTAACTTTGTCTTGTTCCCGCTGTTCTTCCACGCTCAATAATCCCGGAACGTCTTTGTGGATAAACACCATGTAGTTGAATACTTTCGATGTGGGGTCTGACACCTGACCCTTCGCGCGGATTTCGACAGATTCGAATTTCTCCAAAGCGGAGAATTGCTCCAAGTTGTTGACCAGCTCTTCTGCGCGCTTTCCCGCACCCGCCAGCACCTTCGGCAATGAGCACTCCCTCCCCACAGCGACCGGCGGCTGCGTGGCATCGGAGTCCGGCGGGCCCCATGTATCCCTGGTGGCAGGAGGTGCAAGAATCTTGTCGAGAGGACCGGTGCCCGAGTCGCCCAAGGGAAGTGCTGTATCCACCGGACCAGCCGTGGCAGTGGTCTGTGCCGGGCTGTTCAGTTTAGCAAGCCAGGTTTCCAATTTTTTCGCTTTATAATCCCTTGGATTGTCCTTTAAGTATGCGCCGAGAACCTTGGAGGCTTCCTCCATCTCCCCGAGCCCAGCGAGAGCTTCCACTTGCGCCAGTTGGACTCCAACCGCCTTCTCGTGCCCGAGCTCCAAGGCGCGATCCGCATGTTCGCGGGCCGCGGCGAAGTTCCTTTGGCGAAGATAAGCATAGGCGAGCGTCAGATGTGGCTGCCAAGCGGTTGGGGAAAGTGGTATAGCGCGTTCCAGGACTTCAACGGCCCCAGCGAAATCTCCGTCCTGAAATCGCAAATATCCCAAGCCTTGAAGCGCGTCGTAGTACTTGGGATTCAGGGAAACCGCCTTTTCGAGATAGGGCTTGCCCTTTGGACCATCGTTCATCCAAACGTATGTCATGCCCAACAGATAGTTGATCTGTGAATTCCCTGGAGAGGCCTTCAACGCAGTAATCAGATGCTTTTGTGCATTTATTATGTCCTGGCTTTGCAACTCCTTCAAAGCAGTCTGAGTCTCTTTCTGGGCTTTGGGCGTAAATACCAGCGAGGGGGATGTGTTGGGAGCCTCGGCGTTGGAGCCGATGGGCTTCAAGAGAAAGACAAGCTCCTGGATCAGCATATCTGATGTTAATTCGATTGTCTGTCGGGATGTCTGGAAACCGGCCACGCTCACAGTTACCGCATATCGCCCAGGAGAAACGAAGTTGAAAACATAAATGTAATCACTGC
>DATNHU010000057.1:0-6132 GCA_035604795.1 Candidatus Limnocylindrales bacterium | reverse complement strand
TCCTGCAACAGCCGCTTTTTCGGGGACAAGACGTACGCCGGGCGAACTTTCATGGATGTTTTTCCCTCTGACGGGCCCGTGACCTTTGAGAGCCTGGTGACGCGCAAATGCAACGTGTTTGTTTCCGTGACGGCGCGGCGGGAAGCCATTGAACAGTCCGGTCTGTTCGACGAATCGCTGATGTCCTGTGAAGACTATGACCTGTGGCTGCGGCTCACGGCGGATGGCCGGCGCATTGGCTACCATCGAAAAGTTTTGGTGAATTACCAGAGGCATGAGGCGAGCCTCTCGGCAGATCCGGTGTGGATGGCGGAAAGAAATTCCCAGGTGATCGAGAAGTGGCAGCGCGATATTCCGCCGGTCGTTAAGGAATGGTGGCTGCTGGAGGAGAGGCGCAACAGAAATGTGGCGGAAGCCGACTACTGGAGGGCCAGGCAAGCATTCGCGCGCGGAGATGTGACAACGGCCGTGGAGTGCTTTAAGAAAGCCAATGAAGTGATGCGGAGTCCGAAATTGAAAGGGACGATCTTTTGTCTGCGGACAATGCCAAATCTGGCGCTGCGGGCGCACAAGATTAAGCGAAAACTGAAATCCATTGCCTGAGGGTCAGGTTGCGAAGAAGGCCGGCTCAGTCGGAGATGCGCTGACGGCGTTGGGGTCAACAGCTAGGGGCAGGCCTTTCAATCGCTTCCCTGAACCATCCATCCAAGTTTCTGCAGCCCTGTCCTCCGCCCTGATTCTTCAGCCAAGAAATGACCTGCGAGTATCAACCAGTTTCACGGCAAAAGGAATGGACTCACCCAAGCGGCTCGAGAATTCTGATTGCCCGAGCGCCTCGATACAAAGTCTGGACGCCTGACACAGAATCGCCATCTCTGCGTTGGAAAGCCCAACCTTTCGGGACTCGCCATCTTTCAGTGAGGCACGAAATGCGGCGTTGAGCTTTTCCCACAATTGCTTGACACGTTCGGCTGGCGCGCCAACTTGTCCTTCAAAGTTTTTAACAGGAAATCCGTTCAGGATTTCGTTCAGGCTATCCATGAAATAGGCAATTTCGGCTTTCGATGGCTCGAAAACGTATTCATTGGCGATGTACTGCTTCATCTGCATGGGTTGTGGATGGGCCGTGCTTTGATTGAGCTTTTCCTTCACTCCAACGCAGCGGATGATAGCACTAGAGAGATTCAGGAGAGCATGATTTGCGGGTTTTTAGAATAGGCGCGGCGTGACAGCCGTGAACGGATGACGCGGGTGGGTATTCGGAGACCGAGGAGAGAGCCGCGGAATTTGGGCGAAAATTGGGGCGCAGTTTGCTATAAAGCTTGAATCTCGTAAGGACACTTGAGGGGGATGCGATGCGGCGAATTTGGATGATTTGTCTAATGACCATGTTGACGGGCACGCTGACGCTGGCGCGGGTGGCGCGCGGGCGGGGCGGCGCCACGCAGGGAGCACCCATGCAAAGTGCGGCGCCCCAAGGGCGCGGAGGGGCGGATGCCAATGCGCCGCTGCCCACGATTGCAGCGAAGATCGCGGGGATGCAGAAATTTGACGGGTACTTTCCGTTTTATTGGGACGCCCGCGGCGGGAAGGTATGGCTGGCGATTGACAAGTGGGACCTGGAGTTTCTGTACACCGAGTCGCTCCCGGCGGGGCTGGGGTCGAATGACGTAGGGCTGGACCGCGGGCAGGGCGGGCGCGCGCACGTGGTGAAATTCACGCGGTCGGGGCCGCGGGTGCTGCTGGTGGCGTCGAACTACGGATTTCGCGCGAACACCAATGACCCGGACCAGAGGCGCGGGGTGGAGGAGTCGTTCGCGGTGTCGGCACTGTGGGGATTTGATGTGGCGGCGGAGGACACTGGAGGAGCGGTGCTGGTGGATGCTACGAATTTTTTTCTGCGCGACTCGCACAGCGTGATTGCCACACTGAAGCGCACTCAACAGGGAACTTTCCGGCTGGACGCGACACGCTCGGCATTTTATTTGCCCGGGACGAAAAACTTTCCCAAGAATACAGAAGTGGAAGTGACGCTTACTTTTACGGGCGACGAGCCGGGCAACTACGTCCGTCAGGTCACGCCTGACCCGACGGCGATCACGGTGCGCGAGCACCAGTCGCTGATCGAATTGCCCGGGCCGGGGTTCAAGCCCAGGGTTTACGATCCGCGGTCAAGCTTCTTCGGGATCAGCTATATGGATTTCGCCGCGCCGGTGAGTGAGTCGGTGGAGAAGAGATTCATCGCGCGGCACCGGTTGGAGAAGAAAGATCCCAATGCAGCCATGAGCGAGCCGGTGCAGCCGATTGTTTATTACCTGGACCGGGGCGCGCCCGAGCCGATCCGGTCTGCGCTGCTGGAGGGAGCGAACTGGTGGGCGCAAGCGTTCGAGGCCGCAGGCTTCAAAAACGCGTTTCGAGTGGAGCTGATGCCCGAGGGAATGGATCCGATGGACATCCGCTACAACGTGATCCAGTGGGTGCATCGAGCGACGCGCGGGTGGTCGTATGGAGGGTCGGTGACCGATCCGCGGACGGGAGAAATTATCAAGGGGCAGGTAACCTTGGGGTCATTGCGCGCGAGGCAGGATTACTTGATCGCGGAAGGGCTGACCGCGCCATACGAAAAAGGCAAAGCGGTTTCACCGGCGTTGATGAATATGGTGCTGGCGCGGATGAGGCAGCTTGCGGCGCACGAAGTGGGGCACACGCTGGGTCTGGCGCACAATTACTCGGCGAGCACGGTGAACCGCGCGTCGGTGATGGATTATCCGCCGCCGGACATTTCGCTCGATGCCAATGGAGTGCCGGACCTTTCCAACGCGTATGCGACGGGAATTGGCGCGTGGGACAAGGTGTCCATAACGTTTGGGTACTCACAATTTGCGCCGGGAACAGATGAGGCTGTGGCGCTGAACAAAATCATGAATGATGCTTATTCAAGCGGGCAGCGGTATCTGACGGATCAGGATGCCAGGCCGGCTTCAGCGGCAAGTCCCTATGCTCACTTGTGGGACACGGGAAGCGATGCCGTGAGTGAATTGGACCGGATAATGAAAGTAAGGGCGGCGGCGCTGAAGCGTTTCGGAGAGAACAACATCCGCGAAGGCGCGCCGATGGCCACGCTCGAGGATGTGCTGGCGCCTATATATATGATGCACCGCTATCAGGTGGAAGCGGCGGCGAAGGTGCTGGGGAGCGTGGACTATTCGTTTGCGCTGCGCGGGGATGCGCTGACGCCGAACAAGCCCGTGCCCCCGGCCGAGCAGAGGAAGGCGCTGGAGGCAGTGCTGGCTACGCTGACACCGGCCGCACTGGCGGTGCCGGAATCGCTGCTGAAGATGATTCCACCGAGGCCGCCGGATTATCCGCAGAGCCGGGAGCTTTTCCGGCGGCGCACGGCACCGGTGTTTGACTCGCTAGCCCCGGCGGAGGCGATTGCAACACACACCGTTGCGTTCCTGTTCGATCCGGAGCGGGCCGAGCGACTGGTGGAATTTAACGCGCTGGACGCTCAGGCTCCGGGATTTGGCGAGGTGGTCGACCGAATACTGGCGTTGACGTGGCAGGCTCCGCACGCGGCGGGATATGCTGGGCAGATACAGAACGTGGTGAATCAAGTGGTTTTGTACGACATGATGACGCTGGCGGCGGACCAGAATGCCGGGAGCCAGGCGCGAGCAATTGCGACGTTCAAGCTCAACGAGCTGAAGAAGTGGCTCGATGGGCAGGCCTCAACAGGAGGGGACGGCGATTGGCGCGCGGCGTGTTTTTATTCGGCGGAACAGATAGGAAGATTTCAAAAGGACCCGAAGCAGTTTGATTTGACCCGGCCAACCGTGCCGCCGGATGGGATGCCGATTGGAATGGATGATGATTGGGACTGGGATGGGAACTGAGAATCGGGAAAAAGTACTGATCGTCACAGGAGGAAGCAGCGGAATTGGAGCGGCTACGGCACGACTTGCTGCAACCAGGGGCTATTCGATATGCATTAATTACAGGCAGAAGAAGATTGATGCCGAGGGTGTCGCAAGAGAAATCGAACGGGAGGGAGGGCGCGCAATTATTGTTCAGGCGGATGTGAGTGTGGAAGCTGAGGTTGTGAAGCTGTTTGAAACCACGGACTCCGAATTGGGGTGCATTTCCGCACTAGTGAACAATGCCGGCACCTTGGAGAGGCAAATGCGGCTCGATTCCATGGAGGCAGCGCGCATACAACGGGTGTTTGCCACCAATGTGATCGGAAGTTTTCTGTGCGCGCGCGAGGCGGTGAGAAGAATGTCCACCAAGAATGGCGGCTCCGGCGGAAGCATCGTGAATATTTCTTCGGGCGCCTCACGTCTTGGTTCGCCTAGTGAATACATTGATTATGCGGCGAGCAAAGGAGCCGTGGACACTCTTACGATTGGGCTGGCCAAAGAAGTGGCGGAAGAAGGCATCCGCGTGAACGCAGTCCGGCCGGGATTTATTTACACCGATTTGCACATGAAGGGTGGGGAGTCAGGGCGCGTGGATAGGTTGAAGACGCAGGTTCCGATGCAGAGGGGCGGACAGCCGGAGGAAGTGGCTGCGGCGATATTGTGGTTGCTGTCGAGCGAAGCGTCCTACGTGACAGGGGCGATTGTTGATGTTGGTGGCGGGAGATGATTGTGAAGTTAACACTGCGGGCCGCAGATCCATTCTTACGATGCAGTAGAATGACTTGACAATATAGGTAACATACGCATAGGGTCAGTTTCACCGTGGAACTGGACCAATCCCTCTCTTGGTTGGCGCTGGCATTGACTCCTGGCCTGGGCGCCCGGCTGACAGCGCGAGTGTTGCGCGAGTTCGGCACGCCTGAAGGAGTTTTTGCTGCCTCGCTAACGGCGCTTGAGGCGTGCAACCTTCCCGCGGCAACCGCGCAGGCCATCAATTCCCACGGTGCCTTCTCGGCGGCGCAGAAGGAATTGGCGCAAATCCGAGACCTGGGCGTGCAGCTTCTGCACTGGGGCGAAAGCGCCTATCCGCAACGTCTGCTGGAGATTTACGATCCCCCACCCATGCTGTATGTGCGTGGAGACATTGAAGTTCTGCGCCGCCATTGTATCTCCATGGTGGGCACGCGACGTCCGTCGCCCTATGGGAATCTAATGGCAGAAAGGCTGGCACGGGACCTCGCGGATCGCGGCCTGGTGATTGTGAGCGGGCTGGCACGAGGGATTGACTGCTTGTCGCACCGAGGAGCCTGCGCTGCGGCGCGAGGCGCAACTATCGGCGTGCTGGGCACGGGGATAGACGTGATTTATCCCAAGGAAAATAAGAAGCTTTTTGCAGAGGTGGAAAAGCGCGGCGCGCTAATCAGTGAATTTCCCCTAGGAACGTATCCTGCGCCGGAAAATTTCCCAGTTCGTAACCGAATTGTAGCCGGGATGAGCCTGGGAACAGTTGTGGTGGAGGGCGAGCAATACTCCGGGTCGCTGATTACGGCGCGGCTGGCGATGGAATTCGGCAGGGAAGTGTTCGGCGTGCCCGGGAATGCCACGCAACCTTCCAGCTTCGCGCCGAATCAATTGGTGAAGCAGGGTGCGAAACTGGTGACCGGCTGGGAAGACGTGGTGGAAGAGCTTCCCACCGCAATTCGCGCGGAATTATTCCCCGTAGAGACGCCTGGGGCTGGTGAGCGCGAATCGCTTTTTGCCGAATCACTTGCGCCGGAGCTAAAAAAGCTGTACGACTTATTAAGTACGGACCTGGCAGCCCATGTCGACGAGTTGGTGGAGAATTCAGGGATGACGTCGTCGGCGGTGCTGGCGGGTTTGTGCGAACTGGAATTGAAGGGAATCATCCGGCAGATGCCGGGGAAACAATTCGTAAGAGTCCTGATGTAAATGAGGATGGAGGAAAGTCGTCAGTAGTTAAAAGGACACACACCTGCCCGTCCCACCGGGTTTCGGTCTAAAACAATTCCATGGGAAAATCACTGGTCATCGTCGAGTCGCCCGCCAAGGCGAAGACGATCAATAAATATCTGGGACGCAACTACAGCGTCAAAGCTTCCATAGGGCACGTGATGGATCTACCGAGGAAGGATATCGGCATCGTGTTGCCCGGCGAACCAAAGAAGGCGAAGAAGTCAAAGTCGAAGAAGGG
>DATNHU010000056.1:0-19443 GCA_035604795.1 Candidatus Limnocylindrales bacterium | reverse complement strand
GCCACGTTTTTTCCTTTAGAGTGGTTCTGACTGCGCTCTCGGCCGCTGGCGTGGACCCGATACCCGGTCGGAACGGTGACAATCAGATCCCATTTCGGTGGAGGCTGGCCGCCGCTGGAAAACGTCCCGTGTGGGGAGCCCAAAACCGGATACCAATGTGAAGTCGGCAGGAAGAAGGCGACGCCGCCCCGTGAAGCGGCCGCGGGCTTGACCACGGGTGATTCCGAATCATAAGAAACAACAAATTCTCCCCGATCACTCAAGTTCCAGCGCGTTCCGAGCGGCACATCGAGATTTTTCTGGTCATTCGCGGAAGCCGGCAATGTGAGGGCCTTCCCCATCCATTCGACGTGAATATTCCGCGGCGCGAATTCCCAATTCAGAGGCAGGCGCAGGCTCATCTCATCCAGCGGCTGTGTGCCTGTATTTTTCATCTGATACCAGGCGCGTACGGTTACATGGTCTGGTGCGTCGTTTGAATAAGTGACTTCCATACGCTGCTTCTCTATGGTGTAGCCGGGGCCAAATGGAGCCACGCACCCCGAAGCGGCCCACGCAGAAAAGGTTACAGTCGCATAAACCAGGATTCGAGCTGATCTGTCGCGGAACAATGTGGTGGAATTCTATCCGGCGGGAGGAGTGACGTCAAAATGTGGGGTGCAATAAGAGCATCCGGGCCGTGAACCTAACGCTTCTTCTTACCGCCGCGAACGAACCCTCTTGGCATCTCCGTCGCTTCGTGCGCGGCGATCTTCTGGCCCGCTTGTTCGTCGGTCAAACCTCGTGCGATCAAGTCCAGCGCCTGGGCCTCATCCACACCGATGTTCTTTAGCTGCGCCAGGGATGGCCCGGAAACGGTGGGCAAGTGCTGGGCGCGCCGGCGGGCGATGGCCAATACCACCTGGTCGGAGTAGCCGGACAGGCGGATGCCCTGCGCTTCGCCGGTCCAAGGTCCGATCTGGTCAAGCTGCGCCAATTCCAGCACCGTGGCCTCCGAAACACCCGCCCGCAAGAGGTCTCCGATGGGGGTACCTTCCGTGAACATCTGCTTGCGCCCGCGAAGGATCTTGATCAAAGCCACGCACCCGTTGTCGGAAAGCCCGGCAATATGGTCGGTGATCAGGTCGTTTACTTCCGACTCGCTGACATCGAGGTCCTGCAGCTGCTGAATGGTTTCCGACCACATGCCGGACTTGTAGAGGGCCTGGTTGGTGCTTTCATGCCCTTTCTTGCAGCCTGAGACCCCAACCGCCAGGGATAGTGCGACCGCGAGCAATCCTGCCGCCCACGGGGACAATTTGGCGCAAATTGAGGGATGGGAGGACACCACTATGATTCTACCGGGGTGGAAGGCGCAAAAGCACACGGTGTCAGATACGCGTGCCGGGAAAATCAACCTCGGAGATGTGTCCTGAAGGGCGCTTCGGGCGACGGGGCTCTGTAATCCGAAGTGTTCGCCCGGTCATTAGAGACATCGTAAGCTTGCGGTCAAACGCGGTACACCCGCTCCACTCCAAAGACCCCCGAAATTTTCTTGATGTTGGCCGAAATTCGTTCCAGCTGCTTGCGATTCAGGATTTCAAGCGTGACTTCCACGCGCGCGTTCAAATTGTCCGGTTGGCTGGCCAGCGTGCGAATGTTCGATCCCGCACCGCTGATTACTGAAGTAATGTCAGCCAGCATTCCCGGCCGATTCTGCGTGCGAATAATCAGGCTGACGGTGAACTGAGTTCCGGAAGATTCCGCCCAACCGACGTCAATCCTCCGCTCCGGTTCGTATAGCAAATTTTCCACATTCGGACACGACGTGGCATGCACAGCCACTCCACGCCCGCGCGTCACGTAGCCGACAATTTCGTCACCGGGGATCGGGTTGCAGCATTTCGCCAGGAAGGTCATCAGGCCGCTATCCCCGCTCACGTGGATGGCCGCGCTCACGTCCATGCCCAGCATGCGCTTTACGGTGGAAACAATGCGCGCGGGAGCGCCCGTGGCGGACTTCTTCTTATCCGGCTCACCCAGGGGCAGGCCCAGCGCGTTGCTCAAAACCTGCCGCACCGAATATTTTCCGTATCCCAACTCCGCATACAAATCTTCTACATTCGCGCAGCCATACTCACTCGCGACGCGCAGCAACTCGGCTTCCCGGATGCGTTTCAACGAATGGCCAAATTCGCGCGCTTCTTTTTCCATCAATCGCCGCCCAACTTCAGTGGCCTCGCCGCGCTCATTCATATGCACGAAGTGCCGGATCTTGCTTCGAGCGCGGGAGGTACGCACAAAACTCAACCAGTCGCGGTTGGGCAAATGGCCTTTCTGAGTGATGATCTCCACCACATCACCGTTGGCGAGCGGATGCCGGAGCGGCACGATCTGCGCATTCACCCGCGCGCCGGTACACTGGTTCCCGACCTCGGTATGCACGGCATAAGCAAAATCCACAGCGGTGGCGCCGCGCGGCAAGGCGATCACGCGCCCCTTGGGAGTGAAGGCGTAAACCTCCGCCGGAGTGAGGTCCACTTTCAGCGTGGAAAGAAATTCGCCCGGCTCCTGCATCTCGCGCGCCCACTCAATCAGTTGGCGCATCCAGGTAATGCGCTGGTCATCGGCATCCGAGACCTGCTTGCCATCCTTGTATTTCCAATGGGCGGCGACGCCCTGCTCGGCGATGCGGTGCATTTCCTGCGTGCGGATTTGCACCTCAAACGTCTGGCCCTCATCAATCACGGTGGTGTGCAGAGATTGATACAGATTGGGCCGGGGCATGGCGATGTAATCCTTGAATCGTCCGGGCACTGGCCGCCAAATCTCGTGCACCACGCCAAGCGCGGCGTAGCAGTTTCGCACGTTGTCGGTGATGATGCGCACGGCGAGCAAGTCGTATATCTGGTCCAGCGTGCGCTGCTGCCGTTGTATCTTCTGATGGATGGAGTAGAGCCGCTTGATGCGCGCTTCAACATCGGCCGGGACGCCGTTTTCCACCAGCTTTTGGCGGATCGCTCCTTGCATCTCGTGCAGGAATTTTTCCAATCCCTTGGTCCGTGAAGCCACGCTCTTTTGCAGTTCAAGGTGGGCGTTCGACTCCAAATACTGAAACGCCAAATCCTCCAATTCACCGCGGACCAACCCCATTCCCAACCGATGAGCGATGGGAGAATACACATCCAATGTTTCGCGGGAGATGCGTTGCTGTTTATCCGAGGGCAGGAATTGCAGCGTGCGCATGTTGTGCAACCGGTCGGCCAGCTTGATCACCACCACGCGGACGTCGTTGACCATCGCCAGGAGCATCTTGCGGAGGTTTTCCGCCTGGCGGGCTTCGGGAGCCAGCAAATCCAGCCGGCTGATCTTGGTGACCCCTTCCACCAGTCGAGCCGTCTCGGTACCGAATTTCTCCGCGATTCGTGAAAGTGGAATCTGCGTATCTTCAACAACGTCGTGAAGAAGTGCGGCGGTGAGCGTGGTGATATCCAGCTTCATGTCCGCCAGGACATGGGCCACTTCCAAGGGGTGGGAAAGATAGGGATCGCCGGACTCACGTTTTTGGGTGCGGTGCTGCTCGGCCGCAAACTCATATGCGCGGCGCAGAAGGTCGGCGTCTTCCGCGGGGCGGTTCTGGCGCAGCTTGACCACCAACTCTTCAAATCGGGAATCGAGCGCTCGAGCGGAGCGCTCCATTCGCAGGATCGGTTTCCCCTTTGCCGGCATGGCGACTCTATTTTACTCCCTGGGAGGGGCTACCGCTTGAATGCGGCGCGCAAATGCCATCAGCATGGCGTCGCCGGGCGCCCAAATGCCCGCCTCAAAAACAAGAAGGCCCGCGATTCCGCGGGCCTTCACTTGCATCAGGACTCTTCCCGAGCGGAAAACTAGGTGGCCGGCTGTGCCGCCGCTTTCTTCTGCTTGATCTGCTTCACCTGTTCCATCAAATCAGACCATTGCTTGGTGTAGCTGTCGCGCTCTTCCTGGGAGGTTGCCATATCCGCCCTCTGCAGGTCGAGCAAGGCCAGATAGGCCATGGCGTCGTCGTAGTCAGGCTTGCGCTCCGTCGCTTTCTTCAGGTACTCCATGCCCTCGGTCACTGTCGGCATCATCTTGGAGGAAAATTCATCGCGCAAACTTGCAGGCAACGCCTGCTCGTCATGGACCTGTTTCTTTGGGTTGGAGTGGTTGTACTGCGACCGCAATTCGTTGTTGTCAAGATAGGCGAGCGTCCAATCAATCAGGCCGACCCAGTAGTATGGCTCCGCATCGTCAGGCTTCACATTGATGTGCCGTTGCCAGTATTGCTTGGATTCCATGAACTTGTCCGGTGAATATGGAGTCTTGGCCATGGAAAAGAGCAGCGACCCCATTCCATCGATTGCGGTCAAATTGTTTGGATCAACCTGGAGAACCTTCTGAAATTCGGCGATCGCTTGCTGGCCGTTCCGCTGATTTTCCTCGGAAGGGGCTCCAGGAATGAATTGGCCCTGGTAAGCAACGGCCAGGTAAACCTGTGCCATCAGCAGGTTGGGGTCGAGCTCTCTGGCCTGCTTGAAATCCTCAATGGCCGCGTCAGTTTGTCCGGCCTTGTAGGCCTGCACGCCCTTCACAAGGAAGTCGCGGGCCTTGAGCTTGTCACAGCCACCCAGCCCCAGGGCAACAATGGCGATCAATGCGATTGCGGCGAAAGAGCGGGCGCATTCCAATTTCTCGTTCCCTCTCGGTTTTTGGCTGAGTTTTGATTTCTCGTCGATCAAAGATGCGTTCATGTCTCGCTTACCGTCCTGGCGCCCGGCGCGCGATGCTCCGCAAGCGGGCCTGTCTGGTCTGGCGCAATATATCACTTGATGTCCGGCCGGGGGTAAAGTTATTGGCCGGACTCCATTCTGGGTGTCAGCAACCCCACGTTATCTATGCCGGCGGCGCGCATGATATCAATGGCCCGCGCCACATCCCCAAAGAACACAGTGTCGTCGCCCTTCACGAACGCCGTCTTATCCGCGCGCTGGCCAAAAATCGTTTCCAAGCGGGGACGGAGCCCTTCCCAGGAGGAATCCTCCTCATTGATCTTCACTTTACCGTTGGAAAAAACCTGCACGACAATGGTCTTATTCAGCAATTCGTTTTGATTGGCTTGATTCGGCGGTTGAGGCTGCGGCACCAGGGCATTCAGCCCCATCGGCGTGGTCGGTGTGATCACCATGAAAATGATCAGCAGCACCAGCAAAATATCGATCAAAGGCACCACGTTCATTTCCGCCAATGAACTTCCTTTTTGTCCTACTGTCATTCCCATCGCTGAACTCCGTTTTCAATAATTCCAATTAAGGATGCCGGGCTGAACAGAAGCCCGGGGTTCACTCACATTCGCTCGGTCATCAAGCCTACTTGTTCGATGCCCACCGAATGAATCACGTCAATTGCGCGGGCAACAATCGAGAATCGCGCTTCGGGTTCACTCTGGATGAACGCGACTTTTTCGGCCCGCGTCCGAAAGATTTCTTCCAACCGTGGGCCGAGCCCATCCCAGGAAGAAACCTCGTGGTTAATCTTCAAGTCCCCGTTCGCCGCAACCTGGACGACAATAAGAAAAGGGGATGGCCCGTCAATATTTTGGGCAGGTTGCGGAATCACTGCCCGCAACCCGTTCGGGGTGGTTGGTGTAATCACCATGAAAATAATCAAGAGCACCAGCAGGATGTCAATCAGCGGCACTACATTCATGTCCGCTAACGAGCCCTTTTTATTCCCACCCATTTGCATTCCCATCGCATTACCCCGCTACAAATCAACGACCCGTCATGTCTCCAAGCTTTACCCTCTTCAAAAACGAGTCCGGTGAGGCCCATGAGCGCCTCACCGGCCCTGAAGTTTGGTTCGCCATCTCAAACCCGGAGCCGGGGTTTGAGCACGCTACCTCATGACGGGCGCAGTTGGTGCGTTTGACGGGCGTCTTTCGACGCGCTGCGTGAGCAACCCAACTTTATCCACGCCGGCCGAGCGCACCATATCCACCACGCCCGAAACGGCGGCATACTTCGCCCTTCCGTCGCTGCTGATGAAGATGGTCTTGTCAATCCGGTTGGCAAGCTTATCGCGGATCACCGAGGTGAGCTGGTCATCCGGCGTCCTCTGGTTGCCCACGTAAATCACGCCGTCGCGAGTGATGGCGACAATAATGGAATCATCCTTATCGGCGTCGGGCAAATCCAGCGGATTGGAAACTTTTGCCAAGTCCACTGAAAATCCCCTTTGCAACATGGGCGTGACCACCATGAAGATGATCAGCAACACCAGCATGATATCGGCCATGGGGATCACGTTGGGAGCCGACATCTGGGGTCCGGCTTGTGGTTTATAGGCCATGGTCGTTTACTTCTTTGCGTTCCGGCGCGTGATGAAATAGTTGATCAGCTCCATCGAGGAGTTGTCCATCTCCACGTCGAACGACTCGACTTTATTGGTGAAATAGTTGTACGCCCACACCGCGGGCACGGCGACGACCAAACCCATGGCCGTGGTCACCAACGCTTCCGCGATACCGCCGGCGACCGCCGACAGACCGGTGGCGTGTGACTGTTCAATGCCCTGGAAGGCGTGAATGATGCCCGTGACCGTCCCGAACAGTCCCACGAACGGGGCCGTCGAGCCGATGGTCGCCAGGCCGCTCAACCCGCGCTTCATTTCGGCGTGCACGATGGCCACCGAGCGTTCCAGACCGCGCTTGGCTGCTTCCACAACTTCCTCATCGGGCACCTGCGCCGAAGCCGATTGAAATTCGGAAAGTCCCGTGGCCACAACCTTGGCGATGTGGCTCTTCTTGTTGCGCTCGGCGATGGAAATTGCCTCGTCGAGCTTGCCTTCACGCAACGCGCCCGCAACTTGTTGGACGAACACGCGTGACTGCTTACGGGCCGCGGCAAACATCAGCGCGCGGTCAATCATCACTCCCAACGACCACACGGAAAGCAGGAACAATATAACCATGACCCCCTGCGCCAGTGTGCTCATGCCATGCCACATGCTGCGCAGATCCCAGTTGGTGGTGGGCTCTGCCTGCTGCAACAGAAAACTCCAGACTGCTACGGACAAATTTACTAGCATCGAATTGGCTCCTTTTTCTTTCTTGGACCACCGATCTCACAACCAGAGCGCCCCACGGACGCTCCGGCCAGAAATCTTTTCAGCAGCGAGACACCTGCCCACGCCGTCCGACTATGATCCACCCATATTGAAGTTTATTTCAAACACACATTCCACCTGCACAGGCGTATTATTCAACGTCGTTGGCCGGAAGCGCCACTGTTTGACGGCATCAATCGCCGCCTGCATCAGCATCGCCGGACCGGAAAGATAGGTCACTTCAATAACTTTGCCGTCTTTATCGATGATGGTGTGCAGACGCACAACACCTTGAGTGTGCGTTTGACGCGCAATCTGCGGATAAATCGGCTGAACCCTGTTGATCGCCGAAGCCATCTGCACGTCGCCGCCCTTGGAGATGCGCGTCGGCGTCACTTCCTTCGGGGGAGGCGGTGGGGGCGCGGCGGTGGACGATGAACCAATTATGCCGCCCAGAACGCCGCCGATTTGCCCGCCGGGAACTCCACCGACGACTCCGCCGGTAACCGAGGACGCACCGAGGTCCGGTGGCTGTTCTTCTTCCTTAATGATATTCACTTGCTTAGGAATGGATTTCGGCGCCAGCAATTTGCCGGCTTCAATCAGGCGCGCCGTGGGCTTCACCTTGATCACTGGCGCAGCCGGCGGTGGCGGCGGCGGAGCCGCGGGAGGCGGAGGCGCCGCAAGGAAAGTGGACAGCAATGATTTCGGCAACGCCGGAGTCACAAGAAGGGGAATAATAATTAACACCATCAGCAAAACGACCTGGGCGAGCGCTGACACGAATACAGTCAAACCCTTGTTCGTCTTTTTCTTCCCGCTGGGACTGCATTCCACCAAATCGTCAAACATAAGTCTTACCTCCCCCTGGAACAGTTACGCGGGCACCCGCTTCGCTGTACCAGGTTTTATTCCGGCTGCGGATCCGGAGCTTACGGCAACCTTCGAGCCTCGGCCGCCCCTAAAGTTGTTCCAACCAACCACCAGAGGCGCCGCAATTCCAAAACTTGAATAGGTTCCTACCACAATTCCAATCACCAAAGCAAAAGAGAAACTCCGGAGCGCGGGCCCGCCCATCACGAACAGCACGGCCACGGTCAGGAACGTCAGCCCGCTGGTCAAAATTGTGCGGGACAATGTCTGATTGATCGAGCGGTTCACGATTTCGGCCAGCGGTTCGCGCCGCATCAGCCGGTTGTTTTCCCGGACGCGATCAAAGATCACGATGGTGTCGTTCATGGAATAACCCACCAGCGTTAACAGCGCGGCAATCACGGTCAGCGATATTTCAAAATACTGGTGAAACAATGAAAAGAGACCCAAGGTTATGAGCACGTCATGAAATACCGCGACCACCGCTGCCACCCCGTAAATCCACTCGAATCTGATGGCAATATATACCAGCATGCCCGCCAAAGCATAGAGGGTAACAAGCACTGCCTGCCGCCGCAGCTCGGCCCCAACTTTGGGGCCCACAATTTCAGCGCCACCGATGGCAAATGGGCCGGGATAAAATCCAGCGCGTAATGCCGCCACCACCTGCGGAGGAGCGCCGGAATTGCCAAGGTCGCCGATATCCGTGATGATTCCTTTGCTCGTTCTGTACGCCACGATTTGCTGCGCGATTTGCGTGTAACGGCCGCCTGCCGCTAACCCCAGGGAGAGCGGATCTTTGCTCACCAGATAATCCGCGATGCCCTTGGTGGTGATGGATTCGGAGTTGAAATCCTGCTTGCCGGGTTCGCCCGAAGGAAAGCTCTGGCTCAAGGCCTTGATGATGGTGGTCTTTCCTGCGTCAAGCGCCCCTTCACCCTGTCCTTTTTCTTCCAAGCCGATCACGATTTCGTTTGAGTTTGGATTGGTCACGTCACGGATGCTCTGGATGGTGCTTTGGCCAAGCCCCTGCGCTTCCAGATCGTGCCGAATGGAATCCACATTTGGCGGTTGGGCAAAGCGAACTGTCACCAACGTGCCGCCCTTAAAATCAATCCCGTAAGTGAGGCCGCCATTGCGGAACATGGCGGTAAACCCAACCAATAACAGGAACCCCGAAAGGGCAAAAAAGTACTTCGCCTTTTCCATCCACTTGATATTGGCCTGTCCAAAGAATTCCATATATAGGCAATCTCGTTCCAGTTAGACACCGGCTAGGGTCGCCAGGTTCCAACGAATCAGGGTCTTATCGCCTTCCGCTCAGATGCTCAACTCAGCCTGCCGGGGTGCCCGCCCCAGGTGCCAATCGAATATCAACCGCGAGACATAGACGGAGGTGAATAGATTTGCAATCAAACCAATGGTCAATGATATGGCAAAGCCCTTCACGGGCCCGGTTCCGAACAAAAACAGGAAAAACGCGGAAACCACCGTCGTTACGTGCGTATCTATAATGGTCAAAAAGGCTCGTTTGAAGCCCAAATCCACGGCCGAAACGGGGGCTTTTCCGCCGCGCAGTTCTTCCCTTATCCTCTCAAATATCAGCACGTTGGAGTCCACGCCCATGCCTATTGTTAAGATCACCCCGGCAATTCCGGGCAGGGTCAGCACCGCGCCAAAGTACGCCAAAGCCGCCAGCAGGATCACCAGGTTCAGCAGGAGCGCGACAACTGCGTTCACCCCTGACGACCGGTAATAGACCACCATGAATATCAACACAACCAGAAGGCTAGTTATTGACGCCTGGATTCCGTGACGGATGGAATCGGCTCCCAGCGACGGACCAACCGTACTCTCTGCCAAATACTTGATGCTTGCCGGAAGCGCTCCGGATCCAAGCACAAGCGCCAAATCGTTCGCCTCCTCCTGGGAGAACTGCCCCTCAATCATGCCGGAATCTTCAATCCGCCCGTTGATGGTGGCAACAAGTTCCACTCGATGGTCCAAAACTGTTGCCATTGGGCGGTTCATATTCTGCTCCGTCCATGGACCGAATCTCGCCGCAGCTTCCGTGGATAAATGGAAGTCCACTTCCCAATAGGGGGGCCTGTTCGTGCTGCGGCGGGGGTCCGCGCTCCGAAGATCGCGACCGGTCACGATCGGGGTGCGATCAACAACGTACCAGCTCTCTCCAGTCGGCGTTCCACTAGGGCTCGGTGATCCTTTGCCGGGAAGCAACTCCGTGCCTGGAGGAAGAATTCCAGAGTGAGCTTGAAGCGCAGCGGCTTCGTTAGGATAAGGAACCGGATCCTGCACCAATCGGAGTTCCAGTTGACCGCCGGTTTGGATAACACCCCTTGCCCGCACGGGATCGCCTTCTCCGGGCATCTCGACAATAATTTCATTCTCCCCCTGTCCATACGGAGCGACAAACGGTTCCGTCAGGCCCAATTGATCCACGCGTCGGCGAATCGTTTCCACCGCCTTGTCCATCGTTGTCTGGATGATGGAGGCAACCAAGGATTGACGCATGGTCAGCAAATAACCGTTGGGTTCACCCGGTGCCGGTGAAATATCCCAGGCTGGAAAATTCTCACTCTGGATGGTGCGGAAGTCGCTGACCCTGTCCTGCGATAGATTGGAAACCTTCACTTGTGTGTCGGAAACACGCAGGGGTTGGTCAGAGGGGATGTTCTTGTCGCGAAGTAGTCGGGCCAGCCCTAGGACCACCTGGTCCGCTTCCTGCCGGACGGCTTCGTTCACTTGAACCTGAATAATCAAGTGCGTGCCGCCCTGTAGATCCAAACCCAACCGGATGCGGCTTCCGAAATTGCTCTTAACAGTCGCCCAGGAAGTTGGAAAATCCGGCAGGCCTATCAACCCGTAAATGCACAGGACCACCACCACCGCGATAAAAATTGCCTTCCATCTTAAATTCGGATTCATTGTCGTTAAGCCTGATATAGTTAAGCCTGATCCTGATTTAGATGCGGCGCGTCGGCCATCCGGAGAGTCGCTTTACTGGCCACCGCCACGTCAGCTTTCCTTGTTCTCGGGTTGAAGTCCAGCAATTGCACTCCGGAGCACTTTTACTTTCACCTGGTCCGCGATGCGCAGCTGGATCGTTTCGTCTTCAAGTCCCACAATCGTCCCGAACACGCCTCCGCTGGTAATCACCTTGTCGCCGTTCTTCAGGGCCGCCAGCATCTGTGTGGTTTTTTTCTGTCGGCGTTGCGCCGGCATGATCAGCAGGACGTAAAATATCACCATGATCAGGAGGATCGGGAGCAAACCACCCATCGCCCCGGTGATCTGCGACTGCGCCAACAAATTCGGATCGACCATCCCCAATCACCACCGTCCTGAATTCATCGCGTGGGACACCGAACGAATTACCGCTCCTCCGACCCCAATCGGAGAGGAGAACCTGTCCGCATCTTGCGGGTAACGCCTGGCGGGCCGACCGTCCCTCGCCCTGCGGATTTCAGCAGGGGCCCGCGACCAGACGCGACTTCAACTCTGAGGAGAATTCCTCCAAGTCCCCAAACTCGATAGCCTGCCTGATTCGCCTCATCAGGTCAAGGTAAAAGTGGATGTTGTGGTGGGTGGCCAGGACTGCGCCGAGGATCTCATTGGAAATAAATAAGTGCCTCAAATACGCGCGGGAATACCGTTGGCACACCGAGCAGGAGCAAGCCTCATCCACAGGGCGTGGATCGTCGGCGTGGCGCGCATTGCGGATCAATAAACGCCCGGCGGAGGTGAACAGGCACCCATGGCGCGCACTCCGCGTGGGCAACACACAATCCATCATGTCGATTCCCAGCCGGACGTAATCGGGGATATCTTCCGGCTTGCCCACTCCCATCAGATACCGGGGCTTCTCGACGGGCAAAAGTTCAGTCGCTAGGCCGGTCATTTCGCAGGTGAGCGCGTGGGGCTCTCCCACTGCCAGCCCGCCCACCGCGTATCCGGCGAAATCAAGGCCCGCCAATTCGCTCGCACTGTGCTGGCGCAAATCTGCGTATGTCCCGCCCTGCACAATTCCGAATAGCGCTTGTTCAAACAACGCCGCTCGCGTGGGAAGGTGCGCCGCATCGCGCGCCTCTTTTTGCGCGATGAACGCCGCGCGCGAACGCCGCGCCCAGTCAAACGTCCTCTCGGCGGCTTTGCGTGCTTGTTCATGGCTTGCCGGATATTCGATGCACTCATCCAGCACCATCATGATGTCGGACCCAAGCGCAATTTGAATCTCCAAAGCGATTTCCGGCGACAGGAAGTGTTCCGAACCATCCAGATGCGATCGGAACGTGACGCCTTCATCGGTCACCTTGCGCAAATCGGAAAGGCTGAAAACCTGGAAGCCGCCCGAATCGGTGAGGATCGCCCGCGGCCAAGCCATGAATCCATGCAGACCGCCAAGCCGGCGGATTCGCTCATGCCCGGGACGAAGATAAAGGTGGTAGGTATTTCCGAGAAGAATTTGGACGCCGAGTTCTTCAAGCGCCTGTTGCGTCAATCCCTTGACCGTGCCCGCCGTGCCCACGGGCATAAATGCTGGCGTATCCACCACGCCGTGCGGGGTGTGCAACCGGCCCAGCCGGGCGCCACTCGCGCTGGTCTTGAGCAGATCAAATCGAAATGCCATCGTCCCTCAGTTTATCAGGCGGCGATGGCATTTACTTGCGACCGACCCTCGTCGGCGGCCGCTTGAGAAACTTTCTTAGAAGACCGAGGCTAATCCGACCTTAACCAATACCCAAACCAGCCAGATTCCAATCACGATGGTATATGCACTACCCTTCTGAATCTTCCGAGGATTTGCAGCAGCATACCCAATCGCAAGAAGAGCCAGCGTCCAAAACCAAATCAAGTCCAAAGAAGAACCCAGCGCGACAAGCCATTTCGGCGCGTCCGCCGCCAGGAAATTCCCTAGGCTCGCCACCGCAATGCGCTGCGGGTCCGCATCTCCCACATGTTTCAAGACCAAAACGATTGTGGTCAGCACCGCTCCAACTGCTGCGGGCACCAGCGCGTAACAGGTAATCGCAAATGCTGTTCCGAAGCGTAGCCCCGCGCCCTTGAATACGTTGAATGCTCCCCAGTAGACCAGTGTAAATACGAGGATGGAAAGGATGGGGCCCACGACCCCGATGGCGTATGTGATTGGCACACCGAATTTCACGCCTCGCGCGATGGCATCATCTTTCTGCTGTTCCGTCAAATTGGAGCTGAATGAGCTGCTTTCTATTTGTTTCCGCTGAAACGCTTGCCAGTCCACTTTTTGTACCAG
This sequence comes from Candidatus Limnocylindrales bacterium, assembly GCA_035604795.1. Classification (GTDB taxonomy): domain Bacteria; phylum Acidobacteriota; class Terriglobia; order Acidiferrales; family UBA7541; genus DASTCZ01. The sequence goes on along the minus strand of DATNHU010000056.1, from coordinate 6,170 downwards.
GAAATAACAGACGATGATGCTGAGCACTGTCAGGATGATGAACGGCAGAAACCAATCCGGCTTGCGAACAATGTCCGCAAATGTTTCTCCGGGGCTGAACAACACCCCAGTCAGGCGCCCAAACGCGCCAATCTTGGCCGGCTGTTGATCGGGGGCGGGCGCAACCGTGGTAGTGGCCATCTGTAATGCCTCCATTTTTAGAGTGGGCGCACACCGCCCGTTGCCCGGTATTACGGCCCATAATTCCAAAAGTTTCAAGCGTTAAAAATTATCCGGGCCATCGGCTGGTTCGATGGGAATGCGAGGAGGTCCGCGGCGGTGAACTTTATACCGGCAGCACCGGCACCGCCGCCAGCAACGCCTGCGTATAAGGATGTGCTGGCCGTTCCAGCACCTTTTGCACCGGTCCCTCTTCGACGAACCGCCCCGCCTGCATCACCGCAACGCGCGTGGCAAGTTGCGCCACCACCGGCAGGCTATGCGAGATAATCAGATAAGTCAGCGAAAATTCCTTCTGCAACTTCGCGAACAATTCCAATATCTGCGCCCCTACGGAAACATCCAACGCCGAAACCGGCTCATCCGCCAGCACCAGCCGCGGACGCAACACCAGCGCCCGCGCGATCCCAATCCGCTGCCTCTGCCCGCCCGAAAACTCGTGTGGGTACCGCGCGGCGGCCGCACCATCCAATCCCACAGCGTTTAATGCTTCCTCCACTCGCTGTGCGCGCCCCGCGCGATTGAGCTGCTTGTAATGAATGGCCAGCGGCTCCTCGATGATCGCTCCAACCCGCATCCGCGGATCGAGCGACGAGAACGGGTCCTGAAAAACCATTTGCATTTCTCCGCGCAGCCGCCGCAGTTCTGCTCCGCGCGCGGTCAGCAAATCCGCGCCATCAAAGCGCAATTCACCGGCGTCCGGCTCGATCAGCCGCAGCAGCATCCGCGCCAGGGTAGTTTTCCCGCAGCCCGATTCGCCCACGATCGCCAGCGTTTCACCTTCGACCAGCCGCAGGCTTACGCCATCCACCGCTGTGCGCCGCCCCGCGGGAGCGAGCCCCGCCGCCGAAACAGAAAAACTTTTTCGGAGATTGCGCGCAACCAGAAGCGGCTCTTGCGAAGGGTTTCTTTCGACCAGGCCGGCGCCGTTCGCGGAGGTCACGGCTTGTCCGCCACAATATAGAGCGTGGGCAGCGAATATTCGAGCTGCCCTTCGGGAGAAATCCGCGGCCTCATTCCCGCGGAATCGTTCTTCATCGACTCCATCAGCAGCCGTCGTGTCTCGGCATACGCCGCCGTGCCGGGTGGAACATTCATGGCCTTCATCCACTGATCAAAGTTGCGCGTCCGTTCCACCAGTTCACTGGCGCGCACATGGAGACTGGCCCCCTTCAGCATCTCGCGGATTTCCTCTTCCGTCAGCGTTTCGCAGTGCGAAGGATCGCGCGCTCGTTCGATTCGCGTATGTTCCGCGCGATGGGCGGCATTTCGAATCACCATGTCCACCAGCGCGATTCGTCCGCCCGGTCGCACCACGCGTTCCAGCTCCGAAATCACCCTCCCCGGATGCAGCATGTGATGAATGCTGTAACCGCAAATCGCAAGATCGAACGAATCATCGGCAAAGGGCAGGTGGTTGCCATCGCCGCAAGTAAACGCGCTGGTTGTCGATGATTCCGCGCTCACCTCGCCTACCGTTATCAATGCGCGTTGCAGCAGCACCGGCGTCAAATCCAGGCAGGTAACAAATCGCATCCGCTGCGCCAACGCCCGCGAAAAAGTTCCCGGCCCGCAGGCCACATCCAGTGCGCGCCAATTTGCGGGGTCCTTCGCGTCCGCCGTGGCCAGGTTGGCCAATTTTTCACCCTCGGAAACCCGACCCGCCAGCGCATAATCGCCGAAACTTTTCGCCGACTCGGTGAACTGTTCGCGAATTAAATCCAGTTGCCGCGATTCAGGTGTGTCCGCCACGATTTTTTCCTTCACACTAATATACATCTCGCTTCATGCCCCGGCCCCGCCGCGCGCGGCTCGGGCACCGCTTCCACGCACGCATCCCGCCGCAGCGAACACCTCGGAGCGAACGCGCATCCCGGAGGTAACGCGTCCAGCGCCGGCACCATGCCCGGAATCGGCACCAGCTCGCGCCGCGAAAGTTGTGGCGAGGCACGCAGCAATCCTTCCGTGTACGGATGCCTCGGCGCGCGCAGCACCTCGCCCGTTGGCCCCTCCTCCACCACTCGGCCCGCATACATCACCGCAACCCGCTCGGCCACTTGCGCCACCACCGCCAGATCATGGGTAATAAATATCAGCGACAGCCCCAGCTCGCGCCGCAACTCCACCAGCAGCGCCAAAATCTGCTTTTGCACCGTTACGTCCAGCGCCGTAGTCGGCTCATCCGCAATCAGCAATCGCCCCCCGCCTGCACCGTTCTTAGATTCCGCGCCGGCCGCAAGCGCCATTGCGATCATCACGCGCTGCCGCAATCCTCCCGACAATTCGTGCGGATATTGCCGCGCGCGCAACTCCGGCTCGGGCACCGCCGCACGCTCCAGTGCCGCAATCACCCGCCTGTGAACATCTTCGCGGCCCAGGCCATGATTGTGCGCGCGAATCGCTTCACCAATCTGCTGCCCCGCGCGCATCACCGGATTCAGCGCCGTCATCGGCTCCTGAAATACCATTGCGATTCGCCGCCCGCGTATCCCTCTCCACTCGTTTTCCTCCAGCGCTGCCAAATCCACTTCGCGCCCGCCGCCTTCTGCATTCAACCGTGCGGTGCCCGTCACGCGCGCCCCCTGTGGCAACAATCCCATCAATGCCAGCGCCAGCATCGTCTTGCCCGACCCGGATTCCCCCACCAGCCCCAGCGACCCGCCGCGCTCCATCCGCAGCGACACGTCATTCACAGGACGTACCCAGGCACCCGGCAGCGCCAGTTCCACGGTCAGTCCGCGAAGCTCCAACAGAGCCGTCATACTGCCATCATAGATTCGCCCGCCAAGAATAGAAAGGTTGTGGTTGAGTTGGCCGTAGTAGGGGCAACGCGTAGCTAGGGCGAAGGGACTTGAAGTATTTCTTCCGGGGAGCAACTTCTATCGTTTCGCCAGTGGAATCACAAACTTTAGCGCCGTATGCGTTGCGGAAAATCCCACCACCTTCACATCCTTCAGCCCTGCCCTGCGCCCCGCTCCAATCACATCGATTTCGCGAATCGCAGTTTGCCCTTTAGGATAAACAATCCAAAGCGCCCCCGCGGGAGCCAGCGCCCGCGCAAAAGCCGGCACGCGCTTTAGAGAGCCAGCCGACTCCGCCCCAAAGAAAATCGTCTCGCTCCTCCGCGCCACTTTACTGGAACACTCCGCGCGCCCCTTCAATTGCTTCAGGAAATCTTGGTCGTCAATATCCACCACAACCGCTTTCGTCCCATCCTTCACGCCAATCTTCTCCATCACACTTTTGGGATGGAGTATCTTCTCTGCCCACTTCTGCGCCGCCGCGCCCAGCTCAAACACTGCCTCACCTTGTGGTGAATTTACTCGCAGCTCTCCCTTCACAGCCTTCACGCCAGTTATTTGCTTCAGCGGAATCTTCAGCCGGAAATCGCCCCGAAAAATAATCTCGTTCGTTTCCAGCAGCGCCCGCCCTTCGGCCGTCTTCCCGCCAAACCGCACGCGGCATTTAATCTCAGCGCCCGTGCATCACTCCGGACCTGCATCATTGCTGAATGGAAATCTTCTCCCCGAACTTCCCCCCCAGCGCGGTCAAGTAATCTTCCATCGTCTTCGTCTGCCCCACGATGTACCGCGACACGAAGCGGAAAACTACGCTGCGCACTTCACCGTGTTCAGTAATCCGCAGCGACGTCCCTCCATCGGCGGCGCTCAGCTCGTAAGTCCACGACCCCCCAAAGGGAAGGTTCGGACTGGCGATTCGCGCGACCATCCTTCCAGGCATCGCGCCTACCGGCGGCACAAATTCCGTCATTTGATAGGGGGTTTCCTGCGCGCTCCAACCCTGCCCGCTGTGCTCCACCCACACTACGTGTCCGCCCGAATCCGGAATCATTTCCACGCTTTTCACTTCCGGCCTCCACTTCGGAAATTCCGCGGGGGTCGAAATCGCTTTCCAGATTTCATCCGGCTGCTCCCTGAAATGCGCCGATCGAGTGGCCACGTGCTCCTTGGGCAGCATCGCGCCAACCCCGGCCACAACTGCAACCACCAACACAATGACCGCCAGAAAAATTCCCAGTATCCTGATCACCCAGCGCATAACTCAACACCTCCTGCCGGCATTGATTCGCTGCCCCTCCTGCGCCACAATCCCCCAGCCTGTCGTCTTTCCCTGGAGGTTTATCATGCTCCCCGGACTGAAATCCATGCTCAATTATCATCCGCTCTTCGTCCACTTCCCCATCGCGTTTTGGTTCGAGGCCTTGCTCTTCGAAGCGCTGGCCATCTGGCGCGCAAACGACGAGTGGCACCGCACCGCCGTCCGCCTGCTTTACCTCGGCACGCTCGCCGCCTTCGTCACCGCGTTCACGGGGTGGCTTGCGGAGTCTTCTGTCGAGCCCAACCCCGTGATTCAGCATGTTTTTGAGTTGCACGAATCGCTTATGCTGATCGCCACCAGCTTCGCCACCGCCCTCTGCATCTATTGTTTCGCGGCGCGCGACCGCTTCACCACAGCCAAGCGACGCATGTTGCTCCTCGGACTGGTCGTACTTGCAGCCGTAACCATCATAGGAACAGACCGCGGTGCGCAAATGGTCTATCAATACGCGCAATCCGTAAACGGCCCCAACGCGCCAAAATAGCCGAACCTTGATCCCATTTCATTTCATCTGATGGATATACTTCGATACGCTGGGCAGCGAGGCCGCATGGACAATCCCCAAGCCGCTCAATTCCTCGATTACTTTGAAAAAGTTCGCGCGCGCACGCTCCGCGTCGCTCGCTGCATCCCACCCGAAAAAATCGAGTGGACCTTCAAGCCTGGCCGCTTCACTTTGGGGGACTTACTCCGCCACCTCGCCGGAACCGAGCGCTTCATGTGGGCGGAAAACGCGCGCTTCCAGCCCAGCCGCTATCCCGGCCACAGCCACGAACTGGCCGAGGGATACGACGCAACGTTTGCCTATCTGGATCGATTGCACGGCGAAGCGATGGCGATTTTCGGCGCGCTCACCGATGCCGACCTGCAGCGGAAATGTTCGACTCCGGACAGCGCCTCAATCACACTCTGGAAGTGGCTCCGCCTGATGGCCGAGCACGAAATCCATCATCGCGGGCAAATCTATCTTTATTTAGCTATGCTGGATGTGCCCACGCCGCCGCTTTACGGCCTGACCGAAGCGCAAGTGCGCGAGCGGAGCGAGCAAACCGAGGGATAGAATGGTTGTGTGGCGCGCCACGCTTGGTAGGGGCTGGGTGTTGAGTGGCTGCACAATGATCAGGCCTGCGAGACGTCATGGACTTTATATAAGTTAATGAACACAACAAATAGCGCGCCCAAACAAAAAACCTGCGAAGCCTGCGGCGCTCAATTCCCCTGCTTCTCAAACGGCGGCGGATGCTGGTGTGAAGAGGTAAAAGTTAGCCAACAAACGCTCGCCGACCTCCGCGCGCGCCACAATGATTGCCTCTGCCCCGCCTGCCTCGCGAAATCTGCCCGACCATCGTTACCCAGTGTTTAATCACATTCCCCGGTTGAAGGGATCGAAGATTGCAGGGATCGAAACCTCATCTGCCGTGGCCATTCATCAGCCGCACGGATCGCGGTACGCTTGAGATGCACAAGAAAACGTCGGAGTGTGAAGCGAAATGTTGAGATTTGACGCAAAAAGATTCTCTTTTCGGCTGGCTGGGCTCTCGATGTTCCTGGCCATCCCGTTCAGCGGTTGGTACATCTCCTGGATTAATTCGGAGCGCGTCGTGGTCGCGCCCTCCCAGTCGCAATTCATTCACTTGCGAACCTCCGACGATTCAAATGCCGTCGCGGCCCGCCTCGAAGCGGACATTCCCGTTCTGATGAAACAGGCCAAAGTTCCGGGACTTTCCATTGCGCTTATCCGCAATTCCAAGATCGCATGGAGCCACGGCTTCGGCGTCAGAAGCACCCAGGCCGGTGGCCCCGTCACTGCCTCAACCATTTTTGAAGCGGCC
>DATNHU010000055.1:0-10232 GCA_035604795.1 Candidatus Limnocylindrales bacterium | reverse complement strand
TAACCGTATTCGTGTCGGCTTGTGGTAAGCAGGGCACCGCTGCCGCCCCCGATCCCCTGCGAAACGCATACGACACGGAGCCCGACTGGAACGACGCTACGAAGTTGATTCAATTGAACTATCAGCAGGCCCAGGGCAAACGCATTTTTTACGCGCAGTGCGTCTGGTGTCACGCCGACTCCACTCCCGCGGGCCCTTCCAATCGCTCAAATCTGAAGCCCATGCCCGCGCTGATGAATGACGGAACCGTGCTCAATTCAGAAAGCGATGAGTATTTGCAGAATATGATCACACTGGGCGGAAGCGCGGTTTCGAAGTCCGCGATGATGCCGCCCTATGGGCAGACCCTCACTCAGGAGGAAATCCGTGAGGTGATCGCTTATACGCGCGCGATTGCGCAACCGCCTTACCAGGCCCCCGCGCGTCAGGGATCGCAATTCACCGGGAGGTAGGCAATGAGGATCGCCAAGCACAGATGGTTACATCTCGGCACAATAATTATCGGTAGCGTCCTTCTCGGGGGGCTTGCTAGACAGATTTCGGCACAGGTCAGCCCTTCAGAGATATTGAACCCTCGTCTCAAGGCGGCGCAATCGGCATACTTTCCTCAAATCAAAGCCCTCTACAACGAAATAAACAGTGCCCATTTTCCATTTACCTTCGCGCTGGGCCGGTATGTAGGGCTCGACCCCGCCAAACTAGTGGGCTCGGACGCGCGTGGAATTGAGTTCGTCATTTTCCATGACCGCATGATTCTGAAGATCTCCGGGAATTACAACGCCGCCTACGGCTCGGAACGGATGACGCAAAACGAGCGGGCCAACCGCACTTTCTCCGGCGTCATCGCGCCGATTCTGCTGCTCGCCTCCGAAACAATTCCCGCTGATGTTTCATGTGATGGAATTGGATTCGAGATTTCCTATCATGTCAGAACACAGGCCAAGAATTTCGACTATGAGGGTAAAGAGATCCTGGTGGTAATTCTCGACCGTCCGGACGTTTTAGCGTTCGCCTCAGCCACCACCAACTCACAGCGACAGGAAATCTTGAATCATTCCGATATTTACTTGGACGGAAAGGAATTTGGGCTCTCGCTGGATGGAATCGCCCCCCTCGATCTGGATTCGCTCGATCGGTCTGGACAGACCCAACCAGTTTCGCAGCGGCCGGCAGCACAGAATGCTTTGGCAACTCGTCCGGATTCCTCGCCTGCAAACCCTCCGGTCAAATTGGTGGGCATCAGGCCGCAATCGCAGCTGGATATTTTCAACCGCACAGGTCAATTATCCGCGCCAGACCAACTCCATAGCGAACCTACTCCTGTGCCGGCGACCGTTGCCGCCGAAGCCGCGGTCGCCCCGACAGCCGACGACGCGGACAAATTGCAGGCGAAGTACCAGACCCAACTCGACGACTTGGCCAAGGAAGGCCTGGAGAAACATCACTTTGTTGATTACGCCCCACCCTCCTTCGTTATCTACCGGAACGAAATAGTTTTGCAGCTCACTCTGAGAAACACAAACCATTTCTCTCAGGACTCAACGTCCATCTATAAGCGCGCTGCGCAGAGTTTTGATTTGTTCCTGGCCACCAAGCTGAAGGATATCCTCGACAAAACACCCGCGGACGCATCATTTGAAGGCTTCGACATCACCATCCTGAATCAGTTTGGCTCCGATCCCAATTCCTCTTCAGAAGCAATCGAGTTCATCTGTCCGAGAAGCGCGTTGCGCCACTTCGTGGAGGCGGACATCACCAACCAACAATTGATCGATCAAAGCATTGTTTTGGTGAATGGAGTGCGGATCGCGCTGAATTTGCAACTTGTGGAATAAGTCCGCGGAAGAGTTGTGCCCGATACGCGCGAAACCGGTGACAAATTAACCCCCCTTGCGTTCCTGAAATTAACAGCTTTTCTACTCTCAGAATATAGAGAGTGTTTGAATCCGACTCTGGCAGGGATTTGCAGAGGATTTTCCCAGGAGTTCTTGGACAACCTTCCCACTGCATGCTACAAATCACGCTTAAGCTTCGATCCCGTAACATCTAGCCCGAACGGAGCGTCCATTGTCCGGCAACGTCGATCTCTACAACACCGCGTACGGAAATCCCACCACGGAGGTCTATCGCGAAATACGCAACGAGACCTATGGTGAGGATTTCGGCCAGACCAGTTGGATGGATTCCCGAGAATTTCAAGAGATTCCCCATCATCTGGCGTTGACCAGCGCCTCTCATGTCCTTGAGATCGGCAGCGGAGCCGGCGGTTGCGGCCTCCATCTCGCAGGCGCCCTGAACTGCCGTGTTGTTGGTCTGGACGCCAATGCCGAGGGCGTCCGCAATTCCAATTCCCTAGCGCAGTCTCGCGGTCTCTCCGGTCTCGCAAGCTTTCAGCAGGCCGACGCCGGTGAGCGCCTCCCCTTCGACAATGAATCGTTCGACGCCGCCTATTCCAATGATGCTTTCTGCCACGTGCCCAACCGCGCTGCCTTGCTCGCTGAGATTCATCGTGTCCTCAAGCCTGGTGGACGCCTTCTCTATAGTGATGCGCTTGTTGTCAGCGGTTTGATTACCAACGAAGAACTCGCCACGCGCAGTTCCATCGGCTACTACCTTTTTGCACCCCTCGGTGAAAACGAAAAAATAATTAAAGCCGCCGGGTTTGAACTCCTCAGCGCAATCGACACCTCGGAAGGAGCCGCAGCAATCGCGAAGCGCTGGCGTGACGCTCGCTCCAAACGCAAAGCGGCGCTTATCTCCGTTGAGGGTGAAACCAATTTCTCAGGCCTGCAGAAATTCCTTGAGTGTGTACACACACTTACCGGGGAAGGGCGCCTGTCCCGTTTTCTCTATCTCGCCGGGAAATAACTGCGCAAATGATGGCCCTGGCCGCGTTGACTTGGTCAGACTCGCAGCGTAATATCCATCCTCAACCTCAACCGTTTACAGATGATCGGCCAAACTGTCTCGCATTATCGGATATTGGAAAAGCTGGGAACCGGCGGCATGGGTGTCGTGTATATGGCCGAAGACACCCGCCTGGGCCGCAATGTCGCTTTGAAATTCCTTCCTGAAGATTTGGCCAGGGATCGCTCGGCCTTGGAGCGCTTCCAGCGTGAAGCGCGCGCCGCCTCCGCGCTCAATCATCCCAACATTTGCACAATTTACGATCTCGGCCAGCAAGACCATCAGGTTTTCATTGTTATGGAGCTGCTGGAGGGCGACACCATACGCAATCGCATCCACGGCCAGCCCATGGAGACCGAGGAACTGATCAAGATCGGTTGCCAGATTGCCGACGCCCTGGATGCCGCGCATTCCAAGGGCATCATTCACCGCGACATCAAGCCCGCGAACATTTTTCTCACCAGACGGGGACAGGCCAAGATTCTTGATTTCGGCCTGGCCAAACTTGCTCGCCAGCCAAATCTGGTGGGCGAAACTGTCGGCGGTCCCAATTCCGCGGCGGCAACCATGATGCAAGCCGCGGCGGAGGCGAATCTCACCAGCCCCGGAACCGCCCTGGGCACAGTGGCTTACATGTCGCCGGAGCAGGCACGCGGCGAAGAAACAGATGTCCGCTCCGACATTTTCTCTTTTGGTGTTGTGCTCTACGAGATGGCCACCGGCCTTCAAGCCTTCACTGGAAATACATCCGCTGTTGTTTTTGACGCCATCTTGAACCGCACTCCGCCTTCGGTTTCGCGTGTGAATCCGAAATTGCCGCCGGAACTGGCCCAGATTATTAATAAGGCCATTGAAAAGGACCGCCGCGCCCGGTATCAGACCGCCGCGAGCTTGCTCGCCGATCTCGAGCGGCTCAAGCGCGAATCCGATTCAGGCCGCACCGCTGTCACTCCAGCCGCAACAGCTATAAAGTCCGTCGCCGTCCTTTATTTTGAAAACCTGACGACGGGGCAGGAAGACGTTTATTTCCGGGACGGGATGTCCGAAGACATCATTACGGAACTTTCCAAAATCAAGGAGATGGCGGTTTTTCCTCGCGCCGCAGTTATTGCATTTCGCGATAAGACAATCACCGCACCGGAAATCGGTCGCCAGCTCGAAGCGACCTACGTTCTCACCGGCAGTCTCCGCCGGGCCGGAGCCCGGCTTCGAGTCACCGCCCAGCTGATTGAAACCCGCACGGGGCATTCCGTTTGGGCCGAACGCTATGACCGCGAGATGAAGGATGTTTTCGAAGTTCAGGATGACATCGCCCGGAGCATCACCCAGGCGCTCCGCATCACTCTTACTGCGCGCGAACAAAGTGCCATTGAGCAAAAGCCCACCGAAAATCTGGATGCGTACGATTTCTTTTTGCGTGGGCGAAACTACACCCATCGCGAGAACCTGGATTTCGCCTTACAGATGTTTGAGAATGCCATCCGCCTGGACCCGGGCTTTGCTCTGGCGCATGTCGGCATTGGCCATGTCTGCGGAAGGATTTACGAGTTGCATGATCGCGATCCCAAGTGGCTGAAGCGGGGATGGGAGGCCTGCGACCGCGCCCTTTTGATCAATCCCAATTTGCCGGACGGCCTGGCGGCGCGCGCGCGCGTTTTTTATGCGCAGAACAAATACGAAGAAGCCATTCAATATGCCCGCAGGGCCCTGGAACTCAAGCCAGATTGTGAGGATGCCTACAATATTCTCGGCCGGGCTCTGTTGAACTCAGACCGGCTCGACGAGGCTGCCGCCATCGCTGATCGCGCGATTGAAGTGAGTGGCGACGACTACAATGTTTATATCCCTTTCCGGATTGTTTACGAGCGCTTAGGCCGCAAGAATTCGGCCGCGGGCGTCCGAGTGAAGCAGGCTAAAACCCTGGAGCGCCAGATCGAACTCGTTCCCGAAGATGCCCGCGCCAGGATCCTGCTATCCACAACTTACGTGGAAGACGGAAGGGCCGCGGACGCGATGACCCAGTTGAATCGTGCAATTGAGCTGCGCCCGGACGATGCAAATATTCATTACAACGCCGCCTGTGTTTACGGACTCATGGGCGAAAAGAGGAAGGCACTGGACACACTTCAGAAGGCCACCCAACTCGGCTACTCCAATTGGGACTGGATTGCCCGAGACACCGATCTCACCTGTCTTCACGGCGAATCTGAATTCGACCGTATGATTCAGGAAGGCCGCGCGAAAGCCAAGTAGCTCACTCCATTTCTCATCGAAGCTGGTTTGCAAGTGTGCACTTACATTAGGCGTTTCCCGCAACTTTCCCCCCGGCAACGTGTTTATTTCAAAGAGCATCTAATAGTTTGGAACCGGACAAACGCCTAACGGCGATAAGGGTTCTGAAGGAGGGCAAGTACTATGACCAAAATCGTAAAGTTTTCAGCGATTGCCCTGTTAGCGATTCTGATGGTCGCGCCCGCCGCTTCCGCCCAACGCTTCGGTGGAGGTTTCCGGGGTGGGTTTCGTGGAGGTTTTCGCGGCGGAATCGGTTTCTACGGTCCCGGTTGGTGGGGCTACGGTTGGGGTCCTTACTGGGGCCCATACGGCTATTACTATGGTTCGGGTTCCGCGGCCGGCGAGGTGAAAATCGAGACCCCCGCGAAGGACGCGCTAGTCTATGTGGACGGCGGCTACGCGGGCCTGTCCGGCAAGCTGCGGCACTTTCACCTGTCTGCGGGTGCGCATCAAATCGAGCTGCGCGATCCCAGTGGCCACACTTTCTACCAGGAGAAAATCGACGTTCTCCCTGGCAAGACAATTGAAATCGGCCGCAAGTAACCGGCTCTAAGCTTCCCAGCTACATCCCGCGGCGTGCGACGCCCAAGGTCGCACGCCGCGCATCATTTGTGAATTCCTCTCTCTCTTTGTGTTGCTCTGCCGTCTCTGAGGTAAAAGCCTCGCCTTTTTCTTGATGAGCAACGCCAGTGCTACAATCGCCCCGCAGGGGCGGAAAGAGGTCACATGCAAGACTGGCAAGGAAAATGGGCGGTAGTTACCGGGGCGAGCGCAGGCATCGGCAAAGCCTTCTGCTCTGAGTTAGCCGCGGGCGGCACGAATCTGGTCCTGGTAGCGCGCCGCCGTGATCGCCTTTCCGAATTGGCCGCAACGCTCTCCGCCAAACATTCCATCAAGACCGAAATCTGCCCCGCCGACCTGGCGCAGAATTTGGGCCCTGAGGAAGTTTTCGCTTTCACGCAGGGGAAGGGAATTGAAGTCGACCTGCTCATCAACAACGCTGGTTTTGGCGCTTACGGAGAATTCCCAACCTCGCCTCTCGAACGCCAGATCGGCATGGTGCAGGTCAACGTCGCCGCCGTCATCCATCTCACTCATTTGTATTTGCCGGCCATGATCGCACGGGGTCGCGGCTGGGTACTTATTGTTGCCTCCACGGCATCGTTCCAGGCGGTGCCCTACCTCACGACGTACGCCGCTACAAAGGCCTTTGACCTTTTCTTCGCCGAAGGCTTGGCCGAGGAAATGGCCCCGCACGGAATAAAAGTTTGCGCTCTTTGTCCGGGTACGACTGAATCCGAATTTTTCGACGTCGCGGGCCAACCCAAACGAATCATGCGGAAGCGCGAGACCGCGGAAAAAGTGGCCCACACCGGATTGCACGCGCTTGCCTCTGGCCGCAGCTACGTTATTTCCGGCATGAAGAATTTCATGGGCGCGCAATCCCAGCGCCTCATTCCTCGACGCATGGTCTCTCGCATAGTTGGAAATATGTTCCGCCCCAAACCTGGTGAAACAGCGTAGGCGGGGTCTGCTTGAACTAGGAATCGAAGGGCGATCCGCCGGCTTAGTTCCTTGGAATCCTTGTCTGGTTTATTCCTGCGGAATCAAGGCCCGGTCCAACAACTCCACTACATGCATCACTTCCTGCCCCGTCCCATGAATCTCCACACCGGCGCGCAATTGCAACATGCATCCGGGATTCGCCGTAACAATCGCCTTCGCCCCCGTCGCCTTCACGTTCTCCATTTTCGCCGCCAGAATATCCATCGCCGCGCGCGTCTCGGTCACGTTGTAAACGCCCGCAGACCCGCAGCACTGGTCCGCCATGGCCATTTCCACCAATTCCACCACCGGCACAGCGCGAATCAATTTGCGCGGGGCCTCAGAAATCTTCTGCCCATGAAGCAAATGGCACGAATCCTGGTACGTCACGCGCAAAGGCATTTTCGCCATCGGCGCCACCAACCCCAACTCCGAAAGAAATTCCGTCACGTCCGTCATCTTCGCGCGAAACCTCAGGGTGTCCTCATGCTCAGCCGTTCCGGGCGGGAAAAGCTGCTCATATTCCTTCAGAGTTGATCCGCACCCCGCCGCGTTCGTCACCACTGCGTCAAATGGTTCTGCGAGAAACGTCGAAAGGTTCGCGCGCGCCAATTCCTTCGCGACCTCTCTTTCCCCGGCGTGAACGCACAGCGCCCCGCAACAGAGTTGCCCCGCGGGCACCACCACATCGCACCCGTTCGCCTGCAAAACCCGAATCGTCGCGTCGTTCAGTTCCGTGAACGAAACCTGCGCCAGGCACCCCGCAAAGAACGCCACGCGCGCCCGCCGTGGCCCGGCCGACGGAAACGTCTTGCCCAAGCGAGAAAAAAAGAATTCCCGGCTCGCGGAAGGCATCAGCCGCTCCCGATCCGTCAATCCCAGCAACCTGAGTATTCCTGATCCCCGGGCCACTCTCTGCATTCCCGAGCGCTGATAGAGACGCGCCATACGCCCCGCCATCGCAATCCGCCGGGGAAAAGGCAGAAGCCGCCGGAAAAACAGATCGCGCGTCACTCGTGAAAAAAACGGCCGCTTGTAATCATGTGCAATTTGCCCGCGCGCAAATTCAATTAGCTTTCCGTATTCCACTCCGGAGGGGCACACCGTTTCGCACGCACGGCAATCCAAACACCGGTCCATGTGCGTCACGAACGAATCGCCCAGCTCCAGCTTCCCGCCATCTACCAACAGCATCTGCCTGATGCGCCCCCGGGGAGAGTCGGCCTCGCGTCCCCACAGACGATAGGTCGGGCAATGATTCAGGCATAATCCGCAGTGCACGCACCGCGCATAATCTTCGTACACAGGTTTTTCTGGATTGCGCTTTTCGGAATCTGATCTGGGTGTGTCCAAACTATTTGGCATCGAGTCAGATCCCGCTCGCAAATCGCCCGGGGCTGAGCACGTTTTCGGGGTCGAAAATATTTTTGACTCGCCGCATCAATTCGAAATCCGGCCGCGCCGCCCCCCACACGCTCACCAATCGTTTTAATTCAACCGGCGCAAATTCGATTCGCGCCCTTGCACCCAATTCATCCGCCGCGCGAAATACTTCCAGGGCCGCGCGTGAAACATTCGCAGTCGGTCTGCCGTTCGGCAGGAGCGCGAAGTAAACCAGCCCATGAGGACGCAACACGGTCGCACATTTCATTTCCGCACTTGCAGCAACCGTCGCCAGCCGCGCGGCCAGCGCGGCCATGGCCACAGGCACCGCAGCAATCCGGAATATCACCGCCCCGGCTTCTGCCGCGAGAAAAAAAGAAGGAACTGTACATGCCGCGTTGAGGATTTCAGATTGGTTTTCGCCTCCAATTCTTACGAATTCGCGCGCTTTGTGATGCGAAGCCAACTCCTTAAGCTCAACCGCGTGGCGTTCCACGACTCGTCTGTGTGCGGTCACGCCAACAATCACGGTCCAGCCTTTCGCATTCAGCGGCAGCGGAGTTTTCGCCGACGCCGAAATCATTTGCTCTGCTTCCGGTGAGATGACATCCACCAATCGCGGTTCCAACGGAGATTTTTGCAGCGCCCGGCAAAATTCCATCGTCTCGGCGCAGCTTTCAAAATGTGCCACAAACACGTCGCGTGCCGGCGGCCAGGGAAAAGTCTTGAAGTTCGCGCGTGTGATCACTCCCAGGGTTCCCAACGATCCGATCAGCAATTTGTGCAGGTCGTATCCCGTGACGTTTTTCACTACGCGCCCCCCACTTTTCGCTTTCGATCCATAGCCGGTGACAAACTCTATCCCCAGTGTGAAATCGCGCGGCCCTCCAAATCCGTGGCGCAGCGGACCCGCTGAGTCAGCCGCCAGCACTCCTCCAATTGTGGCCTGCTCTCCAAATGCCTCGATGACCGGCAACCATTGGTCCTCGCACATGAGGACGCCCCACAAATCGGAAATCAGCACTCCCGGCTCAACTCCAAGCGTCAAATCCCTCGGTTCGTAGGCCAGCACGCGATTCATCCGTGAAACGTCCAGCGCAAAGTCATACCGAGCGGGCGGCGCGCCAATCGCCAGCTTCGTCCGTCCCGCGCAGGGAATCACTGCCAGCTTTTCCGGAGCCGCAAATCGCAACAGGTCCGAAATCTCCTCCACCGATCCAGCCCGCACCGCTGCCGCAGGCCGCATCCCATCCACTTCGTAAGCCGCCAACTTAGCCGAATCTGTGACGACATTCTCCGCGCCAAATTTCTCCACTAGGCGCGCCGCCACAGATGCGGCCGCGTCACTCGCTCGGCCAGTCGAAGGAGCTGTCATAGAGGAAGTCTCGTCACAGCGTGCCCAAGGCTTTCGCCGCGCCCCTAGGAATCCTCACCTCGCCGCATCCTTTTCCGGCGGGCAGAATTTTCCCCGGATTCAAAACTCCTCCGGGATTGAACGCTTGGCGCACGCGTCCCATCAATTCGATATCACTCTCGGTAAACATCAGCGGCATCAATTCATTTTTTTCCATCCCCACGCCGTGCTCGCCCGTCAGGGCCCCACCCGACGTGATACAGTGCCGCATAATCTCGCCCGACGCCGCCACCGCCCGCGCGAACTGTTCCTTGTCGCGCTCATCGAACATGATAATCGGGTGAAGATTTCCGTCTCCCGCGTGAAAAATATTTCCAATCTGAAATCCGTACTTCTCTCCAATCTCATTTATCTTGCGAAGCGTTTCCGGCAGCTTTGTCCGTGGGATCACTGCATCCTGCACGTAGTAGCTCGGCGAAAGCCTTCCCACCGCGCCGAATGCGTTCTTCCGGCCCTTCCACAGCAAATCGCGTTCGCGCCCGTCGCGCGCCAACCGCACTTCGCGCGCGTTGTGAGCGCGGCAAATCTCAATGATGAGCGCTGCCTGTTCTTCCACCGCTTCGGTCAGGCCTTCTACTTCAATCAGCAGCACCGCCGCGCTGTCCATCGGGAATCCCGCGTGGACGAAATCCTCCACCGCGCGCAGCGTCCATCCGTCCAGCATTTCGCAGGCCGCGGGAGTGATCGCGCG
>DATNHU010000054.1:0-3513 GCA_035604795.1 Candidatus Limnocylindrales bacterium | reverse complement strand
GTTGAAGTCCTTTTCCCCATTCAACCACAGCGTCGGAGTCTTGATCCGATCCGCATGAAGGAACGGATAGGATAGTTTGACGTAGGTTTCCCACGCTTTCGGATTCCAGGGCGGCCCGATTTCATTGTCGTATTGAATGATGTACTGGTCGGTGCCGTAAAATGCCACGGTGAAGGCCGTGCCAGCGCCGCATGTTGCGGCTTTCAGGCGCGGGTCACTGGCGATCATGTAATCGGTAAGAATGCAACCGTAACTCCAGCCGCCCACGCCGAGGCGATTTGGATCGGCCACGCCCATCTGTACCACATGATCAATTCCTGCTTTCAAATCGATTACTTCGTAGTGTCCCCAATCCGCGGCGATGGCGCGCTGGAAGGCCTGGCCGCGTCCCGAGCTGCCGCGATAGTTCACGTTCAGTACCGCATAGCCATTGGCGGCAAAAATCTGACGCTCATAATTGAAGCCGTGCGAGTCCTGCCCATTGGGGCCTCCGTGAATACGCAACAGGAAAGGCAATTTGGTGCCCTGGACGTATCCCGCCGGCAGAGTCAGCAAGCCGTGGACTTCGGTGCCGTCCGCTGCCTTGAAGCTGACATCTTGCGTGTCGCCAAGCTGCAGTTCGGCAAAGAGCGCGTCATTCTGATGGGTCAACTGCCGGAGGTTGCCGCCCTCCATGGCGTAAATCTCGGTGGCCTTTTTGTCGCTGGTGGAAAGAGCGGCGAGACATCCGCTCGAATGCGTAATGCTATTCAGGACCACCGGTGACGAAAGCATTTTTTGCACGGCCTGTCCCGCCACGGTAATGGAAATCGGGTAATCCCAGCGATCATCGGATTCCAGAACGACGATCGATTTACCGTCTTCACTAAAGTAGGGCGACGAGACCGCGCGATCCAGATTGTTGGTGAGAATCGTGGGTTGAGCAGAACCGTCGGCAGGAACCATCGCCAGGCGGCTCATGTTGTACGCGCCCCACCTCTTTTCATCGCCCACCAGAAAGGCGATCCATTTGCCATCAGGGCTCCACGCCGGACGACCTCCCACGCCACGCGCATCAAATTTGGTGATCTGGTTTTCCACGGCGCCGGGCTGAGCGTTGGCCAAAAATAGTTGCGGGTCGGGAAGGCGGTCCGGATCGGGCAGGTGGTTGCTCGTGAACGCAATGCGCGTGCCGTCAGGCGACCACACGGGATTCGATTCGTCAAAATTTCCCTTGGTGAGGCGGTCGGTCTTCTTTGTGGCCAAGTCGAACAGATAGATGTAGCTGTGCCGCCCGCTTAGTAGATATCCGGCCACGTCCTGCTTGTAATGGTAGCGATCAATGACGATAGGCTTTGGAGCTTTGGGAGTTCTGTCCGCACCAGCACCGACCCCGTCGGCCTGGTCTGCTTCGGGGTCGGGATCTCCAATCACCAGTGCCAGTCGCTTGGAATCGGGCGACCATTCATAGCTTTGCAGGCGGCCCTTTTCATCCGTGAGCTGCACCGCTTCCCCGCCCTGGCGGTCCAAAAGCCAAACTTGGTTGCCCTTGGTCTTGCCGGGACGCGAAGAAGTAAAAGAGATGTACCGTCCATCGGGTGAAAATCGCGGAGAGCCTTCGGAATCCTGACTCTCGGTGAGCTGGACGTCATGCGAGCCGTCCGCCCCGATCATCCAGATGTGGGCGTTGCGCTTGTCGGCCTTGGCATCGGTGGTGCCGACGACGTAAGCGATCGATTTCCCGTCGGGGGAGCACTGGGGATCGCGGACGTCGCGCATGCGCGCCGCGTCATCGAGATTTATGGAGCGGCGCGACTGCTGCGCATTGATGAGGGGGCACGCAGTCAGAATTAATAGGAGGGCAAAGCTGAAGGTGATCAAGCGAGCGAAGCCAGGTTTGCGTGCCGCCGGCCGAACACCGATAGAACTCCGAAATTCAAAGCTTATTCTTGAGTAGTTCATTTCACTCCTCCAATGAAATTCTGGCCCGATGAACCGCCAGCCGGTTCGGATGGCGATACTAACACGACAATCTTCATGCTAGGCGCGGCCTTCGCGTTTTTGGGCCACCACAAGCCCGCGGGGCGTAGGTAACAGTACGACGGAGATCAGCCCCTCGGCTTCCAGGCGCAGGGCTGCTTGGCGCACGGTTTTCAGATAGGAACTGGCGTCGTGCATCAGGATGATGCCGTTGGGATTCATTTGCGGGAGGAACCGGCGGACTTCCAGTTCGCGCAGCGCAAGGTCGCTGTCGCAGAAGAGAAGATCAATCGTGCCCTTCACTTCGATTTCGAGACTGGAGGCGTTGCGGCAGTCAATCCATTCCGACAGATCGGATGCCTGAAATCGTTTTTTGGCGACCGCAAAATTCGTGGGATCGGATTCGCAGGTAATCACGCGCCCGAATCCGTTTTCCTTCAGACCTTCGGCAATCCGCAGAGTGCTGACGCCCATGAATGTGCCGGTCTCCACCACAAGCGCGGGCTTGATGGTGGTGACCAGGGATTTCAGGAACTCGAGGACTTCAACTTCCGCGGTCATGGAATCGTACATTCGCCAGCGCTCCGGGTGCGGACATTCGGGCGTGGGCGCTTTGGATTCCGGCTGGATGACGTCGCCGAGCCGGTCGGCATGCTCCAGGATGCGGTGATGTTTGTCGATCTTGTGAAAGCGGAGTTTGACGACGGTGTACAGCACGACGCCGGCAAGAACGCATACCGAACTGGCAATCATCGCGGAGTTCAGCCGGAGCACGCGCGGGACGGAATTGAAGTAACTGATCAGGAGGCGGGCGCCGCCGAAACAAATCAAATAGATCGAAAACACCTCCCCTTGCGGCACGGGCTTGTGCAAGGAGATGGTTCCGAGCCGCCAAAGAATCCAGAAGATGATGACGGCGGCGACCAACTCATGGACCGGACGGAGTTCCAAGCGCAAGGCGCGCGCCGCGGCAACATATTCGCGGTTGGAACGAAACAAATCGCCCACACGAAACACTCCATAGCCAATCGCTGCGGCCGAACAGGTGGCGTCAAGCAGAGTGAGGGTGGGAGCGCGGTAGTATCCGGCGAGCAGCGCCAAAACAGCAATTCCCGCGATGAAAGCACCAATGTACCCAAATCCAAAGGACCCGAACAGTTGAGCTCCGATGAGGCCCGCGAGACTGGCCGCGACCACAAGGACAAAGGGGCTTACAACCATTTTGCGGCGGCGAAGTTCTTCGCGAAGGGCGAAGAACGCGCAGACCAGGCCGCCAATCGTGAAAATGACGACGCTGGCGATGGTGATGTCGTCGGATTGGAGGAACGAAAACATGATGGGGAATGGCGGCGCCAGTATACCCGACCCAGGCGTGCGGCGGGCGGCGGTTCGCATCCGTTGCGGATGATATAATCCTGCGTTTGGCATGAGTCCCACAACACAACATGTTTCCAGGGCGGGCGTGGACGCGATGGCCGGCTACGAGCCGGTGATCGGGCTTGAAGTCCACGTGCAGCTTTTGACGGCGACGAAAATGTTTTGCGGCTGCTCGAT
>DATNHU010000053.1:0-3245 GCA_035604795.1 Candidatus Limnocylindrales bacterium | reverse complement strand
TCCTACTTCGAGGCGGTGGTGTTTTCAGGTTCGTGGCGCTGGTCCGGTGGACTCCCGCAATACCAATTCCGTATCAATCCGGATTTCGCGGCCCTTGGGCCGGGGCTTCTTGGGGTCAGGAACCAAGGACTCGAAGATGGTGCGTCCAATAATGTCGCGCGGGATATGAACCGTGGTGAGCGACGGGGAGCAGAATTCCGACAAGCGAATATTGTCAAAGCCGGTTACTGAAATATCCTCCGGAACCCTTATGCCTTGTGCGCGGAGCTCGCGCAAAACTCCCACGGCCATGAAGTCATTCACGCAGACTATGCCTGTGGGCCGGAATCCTGAAGCAAGCAATTCCCGGGCAGCCTCGCGGCCGCCCTCCAAGCCATCCGCTCCTTCCACGATCTGTGTCTGTGCGCGTGGGGCAAATTGTGAAACTGCGTCGAGGAAGGCGGTACGGCGCTCGTTAATCGGACCCAGAGTGGAATGGTGACCGATGAAAGCAATGGATTCGTGACCCAAAGAGTGCAGGTATTCAACGGTCCTTTCAATTCCCTTGCGGTAATCCACGCGCACATTGGTGATATTGCGGCTGGGCGTGCCGACGTCATAGAACACGCAGGGAATTCTGCTTTCAATAATGGTTCGGATCAGGTCGGTGTCCATTTCCGAAACGATAGCGGCGATGCCCGCCACGCGCCCGCCGATCATCAGGCGAATGCTGGAGACCAGTTGTTCCGATCGATAGCCGGTGTTGGCAACCACGGATTCATAGCCGCGCGCACGCGCGCTCGATTCAATGACTTTGAAGATGTCAAAGAAGAAAGGGTTCTCCATATTGGAGAGGATGATACCCAGGGTTCGGCTGCTGCCGCGCGCGAGGGATCGCGCATGCAGATTGGGATGGTAATTCAGGTCCTGGGCGGCGCGCATGACACGAGCGCGAGTCGAGTTTTTCACAGTGCTCGCAGCGTTCAATGCTCGTGAAACTGTGGCCGACGACACTCCAGCTTTTCTTGCCACTTCCGCCAGGGTCATAAATTTCTAGCCGCGCCTCCCCCGAAAATACCATAAAATTCTTGCGGGAGATGTTACCGCGCTTGCCTCGGAGTGGTCAACAGTGCAGAAGCTGATTCTGAGATGCGGAAAGTGCTGGAGGCCGCATGGAATGGCCCTTGCAAGCGCTTACAGTAGGTCTTGACTTCCCCCTACCCCTGAGTTACAAAGACAGGTTCCCGGAGTTTGGGAGTAAACTCCGGGGCGTCCATCGCGCGGGACGTTTTTCCTGCCGCCGGCGAGCTACTGCGCGGGAGCACCCATCTGAGAGGCATGACATCGGTAAATTCGTGCCGCGAATCTGACGCCGATTGGGCCGAGTCCCAAGGGAGTTTTGGTGCGACCCTTCAGGTCAATCTCCAGATCGCGGCCCCGGTAACTGTAAAGCAGAGGCTGGCATAGACGATGCTCCTTGAACAATTGCGTAGAGAGGTTCTGGAAGCGAACCTTGAGCTGGTCCGGCGCGGACTGGTGCTGCACACATTCGGAAATGCCAGCGGTATCGCGCGTGCGCAAAAACTTGTGGTGATCAAACCCAGCGGTGTTCCTTATGAAAAGATGAAACCAGGGGATCTGGTGGTGACCGATCTCGATGGAAAGATCGTCGAGGGGAGTTTGCGACCTTCCTCGGATCTTGCGACTCATCTGATTCTTTACCGGGCCTTTCCTGGAATTGGCGGCGTGGCGCACACTCATTCGGAGTATGCGACCGCGTGGGCCCAGGCGCGGAAGCCCATCCCCTGCTACGGAACGACGCATGCGGATTATTTTCAGGGGCCGGTGCCGGTGACGGAAAACCTGACGGCTGAAGAAATAGCATCGGACTACGAAAAGAATACCGGTGAAGTGATCGTCCGCGCGTTTGAAGGGCGGGACGCGATGGCCGTGCCCGCGGTGCTGGTGGCCAATCACGGCCCCTTTGCATGGGGCAAGGATGCGGCGGCAGCGGCGCATCAGGCGGAGATGCTGGAGGCGGTGGCGCGGATGGCGTGGCTCACGATCACGATTGAGAAGGATGCGGCGGCCATCAGCAAGCATTTGCACAACAAGCATTTTCAGCGGAAACATGGGCCGAGCGCCACTTACGGGCAGATTGAAACTTTCGTCGCAACAAAGAAGGGCCAATGATGCTGGCGCTGGCGGTTCTTCCTGCGGGCCGACTGGTGCAACTTTCCCCGGTGGACCTGGCCATTGTCGTTTTCTATTTTGTGCTGGTGTTGGCGATTGGGTGGTATCTCCGCGGAATTTCCAAAACAGGCGATGATTTTTTTCTCGCCGGGCGCGAGATGACCGCCTGGGTGGCGGGCCTCAGTTTCCTCTCCGCAAATCTGGGTGCGCTGGAATTGATGGGTTGGGCGGCCGCGGCCTATCAGTACGGAATTCTTGCGGTCCATTGGTATTGGATCGGGGCGATCCCGGCGATGCTCTTCCTGGGGATCGTGATGATGCCGTTTTATTACATCTCCAAGACCCATTCCGTGCCCGGCTATCTGAAGCTGCGATTTGGCGAGTCCAGCCGTGCGCTCTCGGCTGTTTGCTTTGCATTTATGACCGTGTTGATGAGCGGCATCAATATGTACTCGATGGCATTGGTGATGAAGGTGGTGCTGGGGTGGGACATTCATTTCAGTATCTGGGTGTCTTCGCTCACGGTGGCGATTTACGTGGCCCTGGGCGGGTTGCGTTCCGCGATTTTTAATGAAGTGTTGCAATTCGTGTTGATTTGGGCGGGCGCGCTGCTGATTCCGATCCTCGGACTGGTGGAGGCCGGGGGGTGGAACAATTTGAAGGTTCTGATCACGCGCAACGCGTCGGCGGAATACACGCACGTGTGGTCAACGTTGGGATCATTCAACGGCAACCCGATGGGAATTCACTGGACCGGGATTGTGCTTGGGCTGGGGTTCGTGATTTCCTTCGGTTACTGGACGACGGATTTCCTGGTTGTGCAACGCGTGCTGGCGGCGAAGGATTTGCGGTCGGCAAAAATCGCTCCGATTATTGGAGCGGCATTTAAGATGATGGTGCCGTTCATCGTGATTCTGCCCGGGCTGCTGGGATTGGCGCTGCTGCCGATAAAACTAACCGGTGAAACGGCGGCGCTGGCGAGCGGGGGGCACAGTTACAACGAAGTGCTGCCCTTGATGCTGGCGCGTTATTGCGGGCCGGGGCTGCTTGGATTGGGCATCACCGCATTGATC
>DATNHU010000052.1:0-4020 GCA_035604795.1 Candidatus Limnocylindrales bacterium | reverse complement strand
GGCCCCGCCGTCAAATTTCTCAAAACTTGGCGGGTTCAAAAGTAAAGTCTTCATTACCTCAGGCATTGCTCCCCCATGAATAAACTTCTCTCTGATACGGAAGGCCCCCGACACTGAAGGCATCTTTCCATACAGATTTAGGTCCTATTGTACCCGGATTGCTCCAAGGTACATAGCAAAAGCTGCCTCTAATTAGACACATTTTCAAAGACTATCATTGAATAATTCGGCTCACTTGCCCGGTTGATTGCAGCAAAATAAGCTGGGCCTGCTGGCGTTGAAAATCGGCTTCCAGGAATGCAAGCCACTTTTCGTTTTCTTCCAAGTGAGCCTGCTCGAGCTCACGAAGCGTGGCGCGGCCCTGGTCATTTTGGGCCTGCACCAGAGCCAGGTTCTGCTGCGCAACTTTCAGGTCAAGTCTGGCGACGTCTCTATCAAGCTCACGCTCATGCACCATGAAAACCTGACTGCGAACTTGAAGTTCGACCTGGCTCCGCTTGGCCCTCAATTCCACCTCCGCGACACTGACATCGGCCTGCGCCTGAGACATGGCCGCGCTGGTATGTGGATTGAAAATGGGAACACTCGCTTCAATGCCGAGGTTTAAGTTGTTGCGCGTGAATTTGTTAAAATACTGAGAAAAATTATTGGTATTGCTCAAGACACTGTAATTGCCTATCAAAGCTACCGTAGGCCAGCGGTTGCCGCGGGTGCCCTTCAGTATATCGATCTTCGCAACGCGCTCAGCCTCGGACTGCTTCAGCTCACCATTGCTCGCCATCGCTTTGGAAACCAGTTCGTTTATAGATTCCTCCGCGGTGGGCGGCAGGTCTTCCACTACAAGTTCGAGCGGCTGGTCTTGCTGCAATCCCAACAAATCTCTGAGTTCGCCCGCGAGCGCGTCATCCCGCCCTTCTTCGTGAGCGATGCGCTGTTCGATGCGCGCCAAACTTAGTTCGGCCCTGGTCTGTTCAATCGGCAAATCGTAACCGGCAACGACACGGTCGCGAACCAGGTTGACAATAGTTTGTTCGCTCTGGCGCTGCTTGCGCAAGAACTCAAGCAAATGCCGCACTTTGGTCAAATCCAGATAAGTGGCGGCTGTGCGTGCCATTACGGCTTCACGCACAGAATCCAAGCTGGCATTCAGAGCCAGAGAACGTTCTTTATCGGCGTGGTATTGGCCACTGGCCAGAGGGTTATAAACCGTTTGGCTGTAAGCCACGCCGAATATCTGGGGAACACCACCACCGGGGGCCAGTGGAAATCCGCTGGAATATACATAACCCGTGCCCGTGCTCAGGTTCGGAAGGAATGCGGCGCGGTCCACCCACGCGGTCTTATCGGCAAGTTCAGCGTGCAGTTTGGCCAGCGTCAGATCGCGGCTGTTTCGCACCGCAAGCTCGACCGCGCTCTTCAAAGTCAACTGAGCAACCGGCGGAGACTGTTGTGCGCCGGTGGTCAATGATATCCAACTCAAAACCGAAACGATGGAAAGTGTGACTTGAAACTTGCGCAATGTTTTCACTGCTTCCTCCGGCTGGCTTGGAGATTGTGCGATGCTTCCAAAATCTTGCCCTCAGGATTGAACGCCAAACATGAGATGCCGCGTGAGGGCGCGCGGTCGCCCTGAAAGCATTGAGTATATGGCCGACTTCGCACTGGGCCAAATTGCAACCGAGTATGGCGCGTGTCCTTACCCGGCCAGAAACGGGGGCGGCTATTCGTAACGCAGAGATTCTGTAGGCGGAAGCGCGGCGGCCTTGCTCGCGGGAAGATAGCCAAAAAATGTACCCGTCAAACAGGAAACAGCCAGCGCGAGGACAACCGCAATCCAGGGCACGGGCACGCGCAGATTGCCGGGGATGAGCGGCCTGACCAGCACAGGAATGCTGACTCCGGCAAAAACACCCAGGACAGCTCCGATGCCACTGATGAGCGATGACTCCAATAGAAATTGCTGAAGGATTTCTGTTCGCCGCGCGCCCACGGCCCGGCGGATACCGATCTCGCGTGTACGCTCCGTAACAGTGACGAGCATGATATTCATAATGCCGATGCCGCTGATTATCAACGTAATTGCCGCGATCACCAGCAAGATGATGGAAAGCGCGGTGGAGATTTCTTCCGTCACGCTTAGAATGCTGTTCAAATTCCGGACGTCGAAACCGGAACCCGGGGGGTGCCTTCCGAGAAGTAGCTGCTCAACGCGGGCCGTATCGGGAGCGACCTGGTCCGGCATGGCCACCTGGACATAAAGAGTGCTGACGAAATTCACTCCGGTGTAATCCACCATCAATGAAAACGGAATCAAAACGGAATTTACCTGGATTTCCGAAAGGCCGAAAGTTTCCACGCGTTCGCGAAATACGCCAATGATCGTGAACGTCAACTCGCCCAATCGCATGGATTGCCCGACAGGGTTTTGATTAGGGAAGACTCGCCGGGCAAGATCAAGCGTGATTAAGCAGACCTTGTTCCGCATCAACATGTCATCGGGATCGAAGTATCGCCCATTCAGAATGAGCAGGTGGCGAATATCCTGATAGCCCTGGGTGACACCTTCCAGGTCCACAGGATGCTCAACCCCGTTGACGACGACCGTCGCTTGCATGTCATGGACTCCCGCGGCTTGCACGACTCCGGGAACCGTTGTTTGAATTGCAGCCATGTCGTCAAGCGAAATCATATAGCTCAGGGCCGTCGCTCTGCCGGGAACTTGCACGGCATTGGCGTAAATCAGGTTCGAGCCCACACTTTCAATCTGCCCGATGATGAACTGCCGCCCGGTGAGTGAAACCGTGACCACGAGCACGATGCAGGCGCTTCCGATGACGACTCCAACGGTAGTCAAGAAAGCGCGCAGCTTGTTGGCGCGCAGCGCGTGAACGGCAAGCATGACTGTCTCGAATCGAACCATTTCTATCGGTGCTCCAAAATTAGTGCGACCGGCAATTTCCTCACCCGCCGACGCGCTTCAAGCCTTCCCGGGCAATCTTGTCCTTGGGATCCAAATCGGCCGCGGATCGATATTCAGTAATCGCTTCAGTCCGCCGCCCTATCTTCTCAAATAATCGGCCCAGCCAAGTGTGTGCTGTGGCCAGGGAGGCGCGATCCTCGCGGCGCACCGGCCCGCCGGCGATATAAGCCTTCAGCAAACTTTCCGCCTCTTGTGCATTGTCGCCTGCAATCACATCGGCGACGCCGCGGTAATAATCGATGCGTCTCTGGTGGGCGGCCGTAGACGGGATGGCACCTAGGGCGGACCGCATTCCAGCGACGCCTTCCCTGCCTACATAGTAATCCGCGATTTCAAGGTAAGGTGCGGCGTCCTTGGGCTTGGCGGCAATGACGGTGTTGGCTTCTTCCACAGCCTGATTCCATTTTTTCTGGTTATGGTAGAGGGAGAGCCGTGCGAGGTGAGCTTGAACGCTGTCAATTGCCTCCAGCTTCTTGATCTGGTCTTCCGCCTTATCTTCACCTCCACCAGCGATGCCAGGCGCGGCGATATAGAAATTGATCAGGTCCCGCTGCGCGGGAATATTTGAAGGATCAAGTTGAACTGCTTCAAAAAACTCACGTTGGGCCTTTCGGGCCAGTGAAAGGCCGGAAAACCAGCCAGATCCCTCGGCCTTGTAACCCGATGCGGTACCAAGAAAGTGGTGGAACTCGGAATTTTTGGGCTCGAGGTCCACCGCGCGCTCGGCGTCGTTCACCGCCTGGTCGTTCTGCCTAAGCTCGAAGGAGGATCGCGCCATCCAATAGTAGAGCACGGGCTGGTTCGCTGATTTGGCGATCTCTGCGCGGAGAACGGCTTGCGCATCGGTGTAGCGACCGACATCAAACAGGCTCTTGGCGGTATCCAGAGGAGTCTGCGCAGCGGCGATCACGGCCGGCGCGAGCGCGGCAGCGCCAAGAAGCAGGAAAGCAACTCTTGAGCGGCTCATTCTGATTTTATGACACGAACTCTCATGCCGTCTTTTGGCTCAAGATTAGTTGGAAGTGCGACAATTTCGCCGG
>DATNHU010000051.1:0-4313 GCA_035604795.1 Candidatus Limnocylindrales bacterium | reverse complement strand
AATGGTCGCGGATTCTTGCTTGATCCCGCCCTCAGGATGAGGGGGAAGCTCTTATGAGAAAAACCGCCTGGGCACTTGTGATTGGGATTTTGTGCTGCGGTATGGCTCATGCCCAGCAGGGATTGCCCGCTGCTACCACGCCTGATTCAATTCCACTTACACTTACCAAGGGGACGCCCCTCCGCGTCGCGCTTGAAAATGAGATCACCGTAAAGAAAGCCGGCCAGCCGGTGCAGGGGCGCGTGGTTGAACCCGTGTATGCCTTTGACCATCTGGTGATCCCGATTGGCAGCGAAGTGTTTGGGAAAGTTGTGGAGATTGAAGGAGTGGATAAGAAAAGACGAGTCGAGACATTAATGAATGCTGATTTCACTCCCGCACGTGGCGTGAAGCTTGAATTCGATGAACTGGTGCTGCCTGATGGGAAGCATATTCCACTTGAGACGGTGGTTACTCCGGGAACCGCTGAAGTGGTGCATCTGACCACTGCAAAGCCCCAGGAAAGCGAAAAGAAGAACATGGTTTCCAAAGAGCTGGAAGAGGCCCGGCGCGAAATCAACAAGGAATGGGAGGACGGCGTAAGCCAGGTCAAAACTCCTGGACGAATGCATCGGTTGGAGCGATTCCTGGTCGTTCAGCTTCCTGTTCATCCCCAGTACGTGGCTGCCGGGACGCGTTATAACGCTGAGTTACAGGCTCCGCTCGATTTCGGCGCAGAGCCCTTTTCCGCGGAAGCGATGCCCTTGCTGGGGACCCCGCCTCCAGCCGGTGAAATTGTGCACGCAATGCTGGTTACGCCCCTGAGTTCCGCTACCGCGAAACAAGGTTCGACTGTGGAAGCAGTCCTTTCTCAGCCGCTTTTTTCGCCGGACAATAAATTAATTCTGCCGGAAGGCACTCGACTGGAGGGGGCTGTTGTGCAGGCGCGCCCGGCGCGTGGGATGAAGCGAAATGGCGAGCTGCGCATCACTTTTCGTCAACTGATTCTCCCGGATGGAGTGGAAAGGAAAATAGATGCGGGCCTGGAGGGCGTGGAGGTGGGCCGAGAAGATAATATGGAGCTAGACGCGGAGGGCGGCGCACATTCCACCAATTCCAAAACGCGATATTTGTCGACGGGAATTTCCATTGCACTGGCAGCGACCTCCGCGTTGCCAGATTTCGACGCCGGAGCGCATGGCGCTACTGTGACTTCAAATTCCACGGGGCTGCGCGCCGCGGCCGGCGGAACCGGCTATCGCGCGGTCGGTATTGCGGTGAGCCTGTTGGTTCATTCGCGGGTATTTTCGGCGACATTGGGCGCTTATGGTGCGGGCATCTCCATTTATACTCACTTCCTGTCGCATGGGCAGGATGTGGTCTTTCCGAAAAATACTCCGATGGACATTGGTTTTGGCGAGCGCGGGACGAAGGTCGCGGCGGAAAAACTTCCAGGCCAAAATTAGTCGGGGGAGCTTCCTTTCGATCACTTGCGCTCCTGAGTTGAGCAGTGCCCTCTGTGCTATCCTGCCTAACAAATCTGTGTATTTGAGGAGAACCCATGCGTAATTTCCTGGAGATGGAACGCAGTTTCCAAATAAAACTTTCTATGGACCGCCGGCCCGTTGCCGTTGCGTTTCTTGATGCGGTGCCGCAGGGCGTCCCGGCGTTTTCCGGCACCATGCCCTCAGGGTGCAGTTTCTGGCGGCTGGCCGCAATGGGGCAGACGTTTTACACGGTTCCGTCCGATCACTTCAATTGCACGATTGGCAGCTCCACGCACAACATTGCGCTACCTTCCGAGCGCGAAAAGGAAGCGGATCAGACTCTCAAGTTGATGTTTAGCGTGGGATACATCAAACCGGAAGAAGTGGCTGGAATTCCGCGGCTCACAAAAACGCCGGTATCCGTTCTTTATGCGCCGCTTGGGGTCGCCCCTGTAGATCTGAAAACGGTTCCGAGCGCGGTGCTGTTTGCGTGCAAACCCTCCGCTGCAATGTTGCTCAATGAAGCAGCGATTCGTGCGGGCGTGGGCGGGGCCATGCCAATGTTGGGCCGGCCAACGTGCATGGGCCTGCCTCTAGCACTTCAAAGCGGGACACAGATGAGCCTGGGATGCATCGGGAATCGCACTTACACAGGCCTGGGGGAAAATGAGCTGTACGTTATTGTTGCAGGGAAAGATGTTGAGTTGGTGGCGTCGGCGATGGAGAGGATTGTTGCGGCGAACCATGCGCTGCAGGAATACGCGGAGGGGCGCCGCGCTCAACTTGCGACGGCTTGAGCAACCATCTTGAGAAAAAGTTCTTAACGAAATGACGAGCCCCCAGTCATGACCCTGGGGGCTTGGCAATTCTAAGGGTGCCTCCGGTTACTTCAATTCCGCCAGCCCCTTATAGAAATTCGCGACAGCGCGAATCCCGCCGAAATAGTTTTCGAGCGAGAGATGCTCATCCGGGGCATGCGCATTTTCATCCGGCAAACCGAAACCCAGCAGGATGCACGGGACCTTGAATGTGTCGTGCATCTGGGTCACGAAAGGAATGGAGCCGCCCTCGCGGATGAAAACCGCGCGTTTGCCGAAACCCTCTTCGAGCGCGTTGTGCGCTACTTCAAAAAATGGATGGGTGTAGGGTGCTTTCCAGGGCTTGCCCGTGCTCAATACTTCAAATTTGCAGGTGACAGTTTTTGGCAACAGCTTGCGAATATGCCGCTCGACCGCACGCGTAATTTTGTCGGGATCCTGATCGGGTACCAACCGGCAGGAGAACTTTGCATAGGCCTTGGAGGGGATCACGGTTTTCGAGCCTTCGCCCGTGTATCCTCCCCAGATTCCGTTCATCTCGAAGGTAGGCCGGCACCAGGCCCGTTCCGCAGCAGTGAAGCCCTTCTCTCCACAGAGACCCGGAGCACCCACTGTTTTCTTAAAGTCTTTCTCCTTGAACGGCAGTTTCGCCAAAGCCTTGCGCTCCGCGGCGCCCAGTTTTGCGACATGGTCATAAAAGCCAGGCACGGTTACACGGAAATTCTTGTCGTGCATCTTGGCAAAGAGTTCGCACAAAATCGTGAGGGGATTGGGCACGGCTCCGCCAAAAACGCCGGAATGCAAATCCTGCGCCGGGCCGGTGATTTCCACCTGGTAGTAAACCAGACCGCGCAATGCGTAAGTGACCGAAGGCACGCCCGGCCCCAGCATGGAGGTGTCCGAGACAACCAAAGCGTCGGCTTGAAGGCGCGCTTTGTTGGCCTGCACAAAATCCCACAGGTTCGCGCTACCGACTTCTTCCTCTCCCTCGATCAGAACTTTGATGTTGATGGGGAGCTTTCCCGCGGTCTTCATCAATGATTCCAGCGCTGCCAGATGGATGTGAACCTGTCCTTTGTCGTCGGCCGTGCCGCGGCCAAACAAATTGCCGTCACGCACGGTTGGTTCAAATGCGGGCGACGTCCACAAATCGAGCGGCTCAGGAGGTTGCACATCATAGTGTCCGTAGAAAAGCACCGTAGGTTTGCCGGCGGCTGTAAGAGACTCCGCATAAACCAGAGGATGTCCCTTGGTGGGAATGATTTCCACTTTACTCATCCCCACGCTGCGCAATTTGTCGGCCACCCAGCGCGACGCGCGTTCCAGGTCGCCCTTGCGTTCCGACTTGGTGCTGATGCTGGGGATGCGCAAAAACTCGCACAACTCCGCCAGATGAGCGTCGCGATGCGCTTCTATATATTGAGCCAAGCCATTCTGTGATGAACTCATGCGCGACTCCTTGGGAGGGTGAGCGATTCGAGGCGCAGCCGAGATTCCGGGGCGGGGCCGGGGATCGCGTACAACAGTTCCGAGACACGGTTATTCTATTGATTCTCGGGAGGCCACTGCAAGACGCAAGAAAGTACACAGGCCAATTGGCCAGCGTCGATGGGCAACCTGTACCAAAGGACATCTCTTTTCAGATTGGAACTGTCTCGCCCAGGTTCCATTGACCACTGCATTTTATTATCCGAACATGGTCACACTATGACTGAGGTTATTCACGATGTCCCACGACGCAGCTCCAGAGTCTTCATGCGCATCCGCGTTGTAGCTGCTGGGAAGAACGCTCGCGGACGCAAGTTCAAAGAAGCATGCAACACGATCGTTGTGAATGCTCACGGCGGGCTGATTCTCCTGCAGCAAGAGGTGGAGATGGGTGCGATGGTCGTGCTCACTAATCCCTTCACCTGGGAAGAGTTGGAGTCCCGCGTGGTTTTTGTAGGCGAGGACGGTGACAAAGGCCAACGCGTGGGCCTGGAATTTCTTAACCCCGCGCCGCGCTTCTGGGGCGTTGAGTTCACTCCTC
>DATNHU010000050.1:0-9498 GCA_035604795.1 Candidatus Limnocylindrales bacterium | reverse complement strand
TAGAAAAACTGGAAGGTCATGCCGACGCGCGGTGGCGACCATCGAATCAGTGACATGCTGGTGGCCAAAATCAGTAATCCGACCGAAGTGCGGCCCCATCCCAGCACGGCCTCCTGCCGGCGAGTCTCGATGTTGTGCAGCGCCAGGGCAGGATCCAGCCGCGAGGCCGCTCGCGCGGGAAACCAGGCACCCGCAAGCGACGCCACCATCCCCACCACAAACGAACCAGCCGCAAAACTGAAGCGAAAATCGGCCGCCTTGGGAGTGGACACTAATCCGTATACCGAGGCCACAGCCGTTCCCATCAGTTTTCCAGCGGCCGCGGCCAGGTAATATCCTGCCACGACCCCTATCGCGGAACCGATCACCCCCATCATCAGTGCTTCGCCCAGGAACATTACGGTTATGTTGTTGCGCTCCACCCCCACTGCGCGCAACACGCCGATTTCTTTCCAGCGCTGGTTCACGGAAATCGTGAAGGAATTGAAAATGATGTAAATGCCCACGAGCAGAGCGATAAAGCTGGTGACCATCATCCCTTCCCGCATGGCCGATACTGCGTTTTCCAAATCTTGTCCGCGAGCTTCGGGCGCGCTCACTTCCAATCCGGCAGGCAGCCGCTCTTTGAGAGCACCTTGGACGCTCTCGACGGAAACATTCGGCTCATTCATCAGGTCAATGCGGTCAAAATTCCGGCCACGACCGAAAGCAAATTGAGCCGAGTAAATGTCAATTACCGCTATATTCCCGCCAAACACTTCTCCGATCCCCACGGGCTTGAAAATCCCCTCGACGGTGAAATCCTTACGCCCGTGGGAGGTAAAAAGTGGAATTTTGTCCCCGGACTTCAGACCGTGGCTTTCCGCGAAGGAGCGCGACAGCAGGATAGAAAACGGTTGCGCGATGAAAACGAGAGGGTCGGCTATTTGTGTTTGAGCGCGGTCGAATTCGTAGTCGCGGAGTTTCTGGTCGCTGGTGGTATCCACTCCCAGAACCAGCAGGTTGCCTTCATCCGCGAACCCGGTGTGGGCCACGACTTCAATCACCGGCTCCGCGACAAGCACTCCGGGCGTGGATCGCACCTTCTCCAGAATTTCCTCGGGGAAGCCCGATTCGCCAGAGGTAATCTGCAACGTTGCTTTGCCCGCCAGCTTTTCTACCGTCAGCTTTAGCGAATCCAGCAGCGTGACATTGGTGGTCCGGACCGCGAAGTAAACCGAGACTCCTAGCGCAATCCCCAGCGTGGTCAGCAAGACTCGCAGCTTGTGCGACCGCCACTGCTTCAGCGTAACCAACCAGAGCGCGGGAAACATTACAGAGACTTGGCGGCGGTGTGCGCCAATCGCTCTTCTTTCACAAATTGCCCGTCATGCAGGGTAAGAATCCTGTCGCAGCGGCCGGCCGCAAGTTCGTTGTGGGTCACCAGAAGCAGCGTGCTCTTGAACTCTCGATATAGGTCGTCAAGCAGGTTCAAGATTTCATCGCCGGTAACGGAATCCAAGTTCCCCGTGGGTTCATCGGCAAGCAGCAACGGCGGCCGAAATACAAGCGCGCGCGCAATCGCCACCCGCTGGCGTTCGCCTCCTGATAATTCATCCGGGCAATGCACTTCCCGGTGCTTAAGCCCCACACGGTTGAGCATCGCGCAGGCCCGCTCTTCTGCCTCACACCTCCCCAAACCTTGCAACCGAAGCGGCAGGGAAACATTCTCCACTGCCGTCAGCGTGGGCAACAAATTAAACGTCTGAAATATCATCCCAATCTTTACGCGCCGCGCCCGCGTCCTGTCATCATCGCCCAGGGATGATAATTCCACTCCATCCACTTTAATAGTTCCAGAGGTCGGCTCATCCAGCCCACATAACAGGTTTAACAAGGTCGACTTTCCCGACCCCGACGGACCCATCACCGCCACGCGCTCCCCGTGTTCCACACTCATGTCCAGGCCGCGCAAAGCCAACACCGTCTTGCCGACCGAGTACTCCTTGCAGACCTTCACTAGTTGGATCATGAGTTGAGCCATTGGACGATTCAGGCGGCAGTCATTATGCGCCAAATGAGGAGAAGAATCGGCATAGTTCGTTAGAGTATCAGGCACCATTTCCACATTACAAGGCTGGTTTGCCAATTGGGGGACGCCGGTACCAAAGTACTATAGCGAGCAAGGCCCCTCCCCATCGACAATCGAAATACTGCAAAAGGAGTCTTGATTTTATTGGGCTGCAAGCTCCATTTGCGGCGCGTGTTTGTGCCATCTGAATAGAAAACCATGTCCACTCACACGGTTGATTCTCCCGTCACCGCCACCATGTTCACCCGCAAAATGGGTGAAGCGATGCGCCAACAGTCCGTGTGCATCGAGATCCCGGTAACGATTCAGGGCTCCCGGAACTCTCCAGCAGACACCAATAATCCGCAGGGCACAAAAACATTCGTAGAAGAGTCTCGCACCATGATTGTTTTTCCGATGGGCGCCGTGGTGCGTTTTTCGGAGCCTGTTTCCGAAGGCCAGGTACTCATCCTCAAGAATTTGCGAATGAATCGCGAAGTCGCCTGTCGCGTGGTTTGCTCCAAGACCAGTGCAAACGTAAAGGGCTTCGTTGAAGTCGAATTCGTCCAGCCTGCTGTTGGTTTCTGGGGAATCAGCTTTCCCACTCCAAATTCGAATGCTCAACCGTCGGCGGACGCGCAGGCTTCCAGGCCTGGACCATCTGGGGCCGCTTCCATGCAATCCGGCACTTTCCGTGTGCCGACCATGCCTCCGCGGAAGCCGGCCGTTACCCCCAGTCCGGCGGCACAAGCAATAGTTCCGCCCCCTGTGGTCAAGCCAGACGCAACTCCAATCCCGTCACCAGCGAACGACATTCATCTCAACAACGCCATCGCCGCGGCTAACTTTGTTCCGGTGGAGCATGATCGCAAGCCGGAACCGATCCCGAGCGTCAGTGTCCCTGTTGACTCCATTCCCAAGGCGGATGTCCAAGTCCACAAGGACCACATACCGGCGCCGTCGATAACGATCCCTCTTGCAACAGCAGACTCAATCGAACAGATTGATCGGAATGGAGCCGTAGATCTGGCCGGTCTGATTGTCGGCGACTCACCAGCGGATGAGGTCCACGGCACGATGGAGAGCGGGAGCGGCCCAACACTGGACCTTGATTCGCCCCCTGCTACGCCGGCGATCACTTCCATCGTGATGTCGGATACTCACAAATCAAGTTCCACTCTTTCGCGCAGGATTGATGCTCCTGCGATTCAGCATTCCGCTTTGCTGTCGAAAGACATCTCCTTTGGCGTTCAACTTTCGCCTGCGCCTTCAAGGCGGACTGGGCTGCTTGTGGGTGTGGCCGCTTTAATCGTCGTTTCAATTGCCGGAGCTGGGGCCTATTGGTGGTATTACATGCGCGGTGCGGCAACCCACGCCGCGGCAACTTCTGACGCGCCGCAAACAGATTCGACTCAGCCGGCCGCGAATCCGGCGGTAACCCCCGCCGCGTCCGTTCCGATAAACAATCCCGTGGCAACTTCAAATACACAAACTGTGCCCCCCACACAGCCTGCATCCGCCAAGAAAACTGGCGCTAATTCTGAAAAAGCCTCGCGGGCCGTTGCAAACACTAGAGACGCGAAGCAGCTCCCCGTTGAAGAAGACATTCCCGCCACGCCCGCACGCCGCCCCAATATTATTACTTCTAAAATGGCGGCACCGAAGACGCCGTCTGGAAATTCGGCTAATGCAAATAATCTTATCGCCCCAGATCTGACGACGCCGAATTCTCGGCCAAACTCAACTTCGCCTATCATCACAGGAATGAGTTCGCTCCCGGCTCCACCGCCCGCGCCTGCTGCTGTACAGCCAACACCTGCGCCTGTGACTCCCGAGATAAAGCAGCCGCGATTGCTGTCATCGGTTTCTGCCATATATCCAAAGATGGCGGCAATTCGGGGAGATTATGGCGTTGTTACAGTGGATGCCCTGGTCGGTGAAACGGGCAGGGTTACGTCTGCCAAAGCACAATCGGGCCCCGTGACTCTTCGTGAGTCGGCCGTGGACGCTGTTCTGCAACAACGGTATTCCCCCGCCACAATCAACGGCAAACCGACTGCCACTCACGTAACTGTAAATGTGGAATTCAAGAAGAAGCAGTAATCTCAGCCATCCCGCAATCCATCCTCCTCTCTCCTGCGTACCCTTATTGAATTGATCAGGCAGCCTGTAAGCCTGCCTAGCACAGTTTAAGGGAACTGATCGCCATGCCCGATTTCAATTTGGATAGTTATCTGCAACACTCGAAGAAAGTAGACGTGAGTGACATGGATTTCAGTGAAGTGCGGCGCTACTCGCTTTCACCAGGGGAAATCCGCTGCCTCACATATATGATGGACATCGAGGCACACACGATTGTCTATCTGAAGGGCATTCTTTCCACCTGCGCTGTCCGCGATCCCCGCACCACCGCATTCCTGAGCTGCTGGGCATACGAAGAATTCTTCCATGGCCACACCTTGCGCCGCTTCCTGGAGGCCGCAGGCGTCACGCTTTCTCCGATGCGCATGGCTGAAGTGCAAAAGCAAGTCTCGTGGCGCGAATGGGTGGAGAGCATCGGCGCATCGCTGATCTGCCAGATCTCGCGCCATTTCCATGCCGTTTATCTCACCTGGGGTGCGATTTCCGAACTCACCACGCTCGAAGGTTACGGCCTGCTCGCGTCGCGCACCAACCATCCCATGCTCGCGGAATTGCTGCACCGTCTTGCAAAGGACGAGCGAAAACATTTTTCTTTTTACTACAATATGGCCCGGGAGCATTTGCAGCCGCGTGCTGCGCAACGTCTAACCACTGCCGTCATCAAGTATTTTTGGATGCCGGTGGGCGGAGGCGTGAAGCCTGACCTCGAGGTGGACTGGATGAATCGTTTTATCCTCGGTGACACTCGGGGCGAGCAGGTCGCAGCGCGCATCGACGCGACCATTGGAAAACTCCCCGGCCTTTCATGGTTCGACCGCCTGTCGCGCTCGCGCCTGGAAAGCATCTCCAGACTTCACCGCCCCGAATCGCCGCTCACCGCCGCGCCAACTGCGGGGTAGCGCTGCTATTTTTCGCTCCTCCTCGCATCAATTTGAAATGGCCGCGAATCCCGGCATTTGTTGACACCACAAACTTTGCCGGAGTAACCTTTCGCTCTTCCGGTGAAGGGCGCGCAGGCCAATTCAGCATTCATAGGTTTGGCAGCCGATTACCAGTCTCGCGCATCTATGCATCGGTTGACGTGCGAGGCATCCATGCGGGGCAGAATTCATTCGGTTTCATTGATATTATCGAAGAAATTTGTTTGGGATTGGAATGCGCGCTCGACGCCAACCTTACCTCCTCGTCTCGCGCTGATTTTGCCGGTTGCCTTATTCGCCGCGCTGGCTGCCGTTTCCTGCGGCAGCAGCGGGAATCCGCCCCAGGGACAGGTCCCCGTCGCCAATGCAGGAGGCCCATACTTCACCAACGTTGGGCAAGCCCTGGCCTTTGATGGCTCGCAATCTACGGCCCCGGGCGGCCAATCCCTGACCTATGCTTGGGATTTTGGTGATGGCGGAACTGCGACTGGAGCGAAGCCGTCCCATACCTACGCGAATTCTGGCAATTTCAATGTCAAATTAACCGTCACGGACACTGCAGGCGCCACCAACTCCTCCACTGTTCCGGTGGAGGTTGTCCCTCTTCCCGTGTCAAATCCCGGGGGACCTTACACTGGGAAGGTCAACGTGGCCGTCACGTTCAACGGTTCCGCTTCAACCGTACCCCCGGGTCAGACCCCTGGTTATTCATGGGACTTTGGAGACAACTCAACCGGTACGGGCGTGATGCCCACGCATGCCTACTCAACCACAGGCACATTCACAGTTACCCTCTCGGTAAAAGACGACACGGGCGGCGTGGGCACGAACTCAACCACGGCGACAATCAGTGCCGGGCCGGCCCCTGATCCCCAGGTTGCCAAGACTTTTCTAGCTGTCAGTCCCGGTCACCCTGGTTTCGCATACACAGCCGGACCCTCGAGCGACGGAGGGAACCTGATTTCGGCCAATATCGTGGATGAGTCCGATGCTGCCCTCAGCCCCATCGAAGTCATGGATCTCGCATCGTTGCGGCATTCCAGCGGGTTCGATCTGCGGGGCATCGCCCTGGATCCTCTCTCGAGATTCTTGTTTGTCTACAGCAATAACTCAGTCGTGAGCTTTGCGATTGACGGCGCGTCGGGCCTCCTCACACTGAAGGGAAATACAAGTCTCAATGCAAGCATCTCGGGTGTGAGCGGAGATTTAATTGCTTTCCATCCTTCGGGTAGGTTCGCCTACGTGCTGGCGCAAAATCCCAATCAATTGGATCCATTCCTCGCGAATACAATCTCGGTTTATGAGGTGGATTCCAATTCCGGCGCGTTAAATTTCATTGGGAGCACTTCTGCGCAGCTCCAAAACCCGAGCGCAGTCCTGATTGACCCAACAGGAAAATTCCTCTGCGTCTCCGGCTCTGAATCCGTAGATGGAAGCAGCGTTTCGACAATCACCGCCTTCGCCATTGATCCGGAGACCGGCGCTCTGAGTTCAGTCCCTGGATCCCTTGGCGCGTCCTCAACGCGGCTTCATGTTAACGCGATGGTCGCCCATCCCTCTGGCCGATTTGTGTATGCCGCCGGAAACTCACTTGATACCGGTGCCGCCGCCCTGTCGGTCTTTGCAATTGATAAGACCACGGGGGGGCTCACTGAAATCGGGGGCTCCCCATTCGCCGTGGGATTGGCGGGCAGCAGCGCAACCTCTTTGTTGTTTGATCCCGCGGGAAAATTTGCATATGTCTTGACGGAGACACCCGTCAGCCAATCCGACGTGCAAGAAAATATTGAAGCACTTACACTTGATGCTGCCACCGGCGTGCCATCCTCAAATACCAACATCACAATCCCGGCGGCCGCACCATTTATTCCTGGGGCGAGTGGAGCGCTGGCACTGTTCTCCGCCGCACCTTCAATCAACCCGTCCAAGGCCTCAACCGAACAGAACGCCGCCGCGCCAAACGCGTTCTTATACGTCATGAGCCAAGGGAATGCAGGCATCTCCATATTTTCGATCGATGCGAGCACGGGCCAGTTAAGCCCTGCTCCAACGGGAGTTTCCCCGCCAGTGAAGGTGCCAATCGCAGCCGCATCCCACTGATTCAATCGCCAAAATGTTAGAATGGATCTAGCAGCGGCATCTGTGGCGTAGTAACTCAGGATTCCACATTCATCGCGACAAATCATCATGCAACCCGCGCCAAAATTAACTGTTCTATATGACGGCAACTGCAGCCTCTGCCGCGCAAGCATCGCGCGTCTGCGCCGCATGGATCGCGGCTCACGGGTTGCCCAGCTCGACTTGCACGATCCCGAAGCTGCAACGCGTTTCCCTCAGATTGACCGGGAAGAAGCCATGCGCCTGATGCAGGTCGTTGACGCACGCGGTCGCGTTCTCTCCGGCGCCGATGCCTGGGCGCGCATCGGCCTCGCTTTGCCCGGATGGAATCTCATCGCCTGGCTTCTTTTTGTCCCCGGCATCCATCTTGTGGCTCACCTGGTGTACGCATGGATTGCGCGAAATCGCTATCGCTGGAATAAGGATCTATGCGCCGACGGCTCCTGCGCCGTCCACACCGGTATCCATCCACCTCATTCCTCGTCGCCTTCCAAATAATTTGCCAGCGCGGGTAGCGCCAAGTATTCCTTCCCCCATCCTCTGTATAATGCGCATCGAATGGATTGGTCTCCCGCATCCGTGATCAACTGGCTGTTCGATTCGCAACACGCCCCGGCGAATCGCCTGCTTCCCCGCTGGTTATTCTTGCGCGCGTTGGGTCTCATATATTTTTCGGCCTTCTTTTCGCTCATCTTTCAAATCCGCGGCCTCATCGGCCCCAACGGCCTTCTTTCCGCCAGCGAGTACCTGGCCGCCATTTCGCGCTCCGTTGGCTACGAACGTTTCTGGTATTTTCCCACGCTTCTCTGGTTCTCCAGCAGTTCGCACATGGTACTGGCGATTTGTTGGATAGGCATGGCCGCGTCCCTCTTGCTTGCCGCAAATCTCTGGCCGCGCGGGATGCTCGCCGTCTGCTTCATCTGCTTCCTGTCTTTTGTCTCCGCCGCGCGCGACTTCTCCGGTTACCAATCCGATGGAATGCTCCTCGAAGCTGGTTTCATCGCCCTCTTTTTCGCGCCGCCCGGTCTCCGGCCGGGCTGGGGCTCGTCGCATGCACCTTCCCGCGCCAGCTATTTTCTACTGCAGTGGGAATGGTTCCGTATCTATTTCGAGTCCGGCGCGATGAAAATGCTCAGCGGCGATTTGCAATGGCGCCATCTGACCGCGATGGATGAGTATTACCAAAACGGCCCGCTGCCTACGTGGATTGGCTGGTACGTCGAGCACCTGCCGCACTGGTTTCATGCCTCGACGGCGGCTGCGACTCTCGGACTGGAGTTGGCTTTGGTCTGGATAATGTTCCTCCCGCGGCGCTGGCGGATCATCCTGTTTCTCATCGTGACGCCGTGGGAAATCGGGGTCATCCTTACCGCCAACTACACGTTCTTGAATTACCTGGTGCTCGTCTTGGGGTTCTTGTTGCTCGATGACCAGTTCATCGCTACCTTTCTTCCGGCGACCTGGAAAAAAACTCTGCCCAACCCGGCAATCGCCGCCGCGGCTCCCGAACCCGCCCCCGAACGCACTCGTGCAGACCTTTACCGCAAGGAATTCGGATTGTTCAAGCTCTCCGTGGCCATCCTAGTATTTACGTGGCTTTTCTACGCCAGCACGGCACAGTTGATCTGGATGTTCTTCCCGGATGCACCGCTATGGGCCATGCCAGTACAGAAAATCGAACCCTTCCGCATCGCCAATGAATATGGCCTCTTTGCCGTCATGACTCCTGGGCGGTACGAAATCGAATTTCAAGGCTCCGACGACGGCCAGACCTGGGTTGCCTATCCCTTTCGCTTTAAACCGCAAGATGTCAACAAAGCTCCTGGAATTTACGCCCCTTTTCAACCGCGCTTCGACTGGAATCTCTGGTTTGCCTCTCTGGGTGCCTGGCGCCAGAACTCCTTCGTTCCGCGCACGGAGGTGGCCCTGCTTTCCGGCGACGCCGATGTCCTCTCGCTCTTCGCCGCAAATCCCTTCCCCAAGGCGCCGCCAAAACAAGTTCGTGCCGTCATCTGGCAATATTGGTTTACGACCATGCGCGAAAGGCGCGAACATGGGGTTTGGTGGCGACGCGAGCTCCGCGGGCTCTATGCGCCGGTGATCGATCGTGAAAATGGCGAGGTTCGAGTCCTTCAATGGCCCGGGCCTCCGGCGTCGCGCCCCTAGGTCGTCGAATCGTCTCTACTTTGCGCCTGGACTTGTTGCCATCCGCCCCCGAAAAACACATAATTGGCGGCCTCAACCTAATTAGCATGCTCGCATCCCAGG
>DATNHU010000049.1:0-5910 GCA_035604795.1 Candidatus Limnocylindrales bacterium | reverse complement strand
GTGCGTTCTGTTCCCCAGGGCATGCGGGATTTGGATTCGATAGCTTTGAGCGAGATTTCTTCGCCTAATTTCTTGAAGCCCTCCTCGTTCAATTCCACGCCGCCCATGTTGTACCGCAGCAGAAATTCGTCGAGCTCTTCTTCTGTGGTGCCTTCCATGGTGGTTTGGAAAACGAACAGGCGGAATGGCGAACCGTGCTTGCCGAGCAGGCGGCGGGCGGCTTTGGAGCAACTCGATAGCCGGTCAGAGAGATTCAGCGCGCGGGAAATCATGATACGCGAGTCGCTGTCCATCCAATAAGTGGGCGGTGAGTTCTGGAAGGCAATGCCAACCCCGATGTCCAAGCGCGGGAGGTCGGTACCGTCGCTGCGTTCGTTGTAAGACTGCGCTATGCCCACCATCTGGCGGGCCAGCAAGCATGCCTTGGCGACGGAGCGCTGACGAGTGCGATTGGCTTCTGTTTCGTATATGGCCATGACAATGGCATCACCCTCAATGAATACTTTTGAGGCGCCATAGCGTTCCAAGACGCGCTGGACGGGCTCGTAAAGATTCAAACTCAAATGCGATGCGGGGTTGAGCCCGCGTGAAAGCAAATCCTGGGTCATGCGCGTGGAGCCGCGCACGTCCGCCTTAATGACCACGTGCGAAACGACGTGATCCTCTTCGGGCCGTTCCTCATCGGGGAGCAAATATTCATAGAGCGTGCGGTTTAACTGAGACAATTCGCGAGTGCGTTCATTGCGCACCAGGTTGACGCGCTCCATAGCCGCGACCAGGCGCTGGTGATCGCGCATGTCGCGGCGCAAATGCATGAAATCCTCGGCGAAGCGCAAAACCAAACTGCGCTGCTCGTCCCGAGTGAAGCGACGCAAACGCCGCGCCGCCTCTTCCAATCCCTTCATGGAAAATTGCCGCGCTGGGAATTGTTTCAAGATGTCTTCGACGCGCTTGAGCTCCTCGCGCGATACGAGCGCCTTGCGCAGTTGCTGCAAATGTACTGGCGGACTATATTCCGCGTGAAGGTTGCGCACCTCGTAGCTGGCCAGGACGTGCAGCGAAATTTCATTTCGCTCCAGGCGCAGAATGAATTCATCGAGAAGTTGAGCGCGCGTATCGGCGTCCGGCCCGCTTGAGGAGGCATCGAAGAGTCTGCGGGCATTGGCAGGATCGTTCAGATAATCGCCGAGCTGGGATTCGTGCTGCTCGTCCAGAAACTCGCGCTTCAGTTTGGCGGCCTCGATCTGCGGAGCCAGCAGGTCGAGCTTCTGTTGAATGAAGGCGCGCCTGCGGTCGAGATCGGTGAGACTTGCCCGGAGAGTGGCGACATCTTCGCGGCGCAACATGCGCGCGAGGATATCGTCACTGCGGTCCAGCCGTCGGAGGACTTCCTCGCGCTCCAAATCGAGGTGTTCCAAGTCCGCGCGCAAACGAATCGCGGCGTCCATATAGGATTCATGGGTTTGGCTGGCGCCATCCGATTCGCTCGGAGTCGCGCCGGGAAACACAATTTCGCGGAGCAGATCCAGCAACAGACCGTCAATGACTTCAAAGCGGTCGGGGTCATGCTGGTAATTTCCAAGCAGAACGTAGTGTTCGAGGAAAAGCCGGTCATTGCGGCCGCTCTCCACAAAAACGAGGCGGTTCAGCAGCATGCCGTAGGCTTCAGCAGCCTCGTCCCCAAACAATGCCTTGCGTGCCCGTGCCAACGAGGTTTCTTCCAACTCCGACAGGATATGGTAGATATGCTGGCCAACCTGGCGATAGACATCGCGACGTCCGGCTTGGATTTCGGCCAGCCGCGATTTCAGAACGTGCGCCTGCTCACTGCGCTCAAAATTTCCACCGCGGCTGCGAATTCCCTCTTTGGCTTCCAGCAGCAAATCGGCGAAGCGCGTCACTGTTTCCTGGGTGAAGAATTTCAGCAAGGCCACGCGGAGCAGAAGATCCCGCTCGATATTTTTTTCGTATTTGGCGCGGGTGAGGGAGGTCTGCAGCAACTCACCGATCATCTTGCGGAGCGAGGCCGCTTCCGGCGCGCGCATGGGCTTGCGCTCAAATCCCGGGAAGTGAGTGAGCTTGACGGTCTGGCGGATCAGGTCAAAGAGGAACTCACGCGTAGCCTCAACAAACTTGGAACTCAGGTAAACATCCTGATGGATGTTGTCCACGCCAGCGACGAGGGACCCCAGCGGCAATTCAGGAGCATACCGGGTGAGCTCGTCGCGAATGGATCGAGGCAATACTGCGATTGTGGGATATTCCGCCATTGACGAAAAATGGGCTACATAACACTCTAGCAAGGCGACCATACGGCAACAAGGGCGGTCGTCTGGCTTGTCCACAAAGTTGTAACTGGGGTGGGTACAGCTGCTGCTAAGTGGCCTTTTTGGAAGGGATTGGGAAGGCCGAGGCGCGTGCTGGCGCAATCAATTCGTTGAGGCCGGTGACTCGGATGCGCCGGCAATCGCCGCCCTGGTGCTCCAATTCAATTCGCACGATGGGCCAGTCAGAACGCAGAGTAAGCCGCTCCGACCATTCAATGATGACCACGGCAGGCTCAGCAAGCAAGTCCTCCAAGGCAATGGATTCCAAATCGTGTGTGCCTTCCAGCCGATAGAGGTCCACGTGGAAAACCTTCAGGGCAGGCGGGCCTTGATTCTTGTAGGAGTGGACCAGAGTGAATGTAGGGCTGGTGACTTCCTCCTCGCGCGCCACGCCCAGGCCACTGATGATTCCCTTTGAGAGTGTGGTCTTCCCGGCCCCGAGGTCGCCCTTGAGCAGCACGAGTGCGGGCGCCGCAAGCCTCGCAGCTATCGCGCGGCCAAACTGAATAGTTTCTTCGCTGGATTTGGTAAGGATTTCCTCAGAAGCCATCTTCTAACTCCGCGCGGAGCTTCATGAAGGCTTCAGGAATCGCGCCGATAAGGTCTGAGGCGATCAGAGGAGCTTCGCCTACGCGCGCGGAAGCAATATCGCCGGCGAGGCCATGCAAATAAACTCCTAATCCCAGGATGCGTTCCCAATTCTCAATGCCGAATTGCGCTGTAAGCCCGGCCAGCATACCGGTTAAGACGTCTCCCGTCCCTGCAGTGGCCATGCCCGGATTGCCTGTCGAATTAATGAATGCGCGGCCGTCCAGCGTCGCCACGATGGTGTGAAAACCCTTCAACACAATAAAAGCTCTGTACTTTTTTGCTGCGCGTACTGCCGAGCCTAACCGGTCCGCCTGAATTTCTTGCGTGGTAACGCCAAGCAGCCGAGCCATCTCACCGGGATGGGGCGTCAACACCAGCGCCTTCGATCGACGCTTGAGAATTGGCTTCTTTGCCGCGGTCAATGCGTTCAACCCGTCGGCATCCAGAATAATCGGAAGCTGACATTCCGCCAGAGCTTGCAGCACGAAATTCTGCGTTTCACTTTGCATGGTAAGTCCGGGACCGATTGCGAGCACGCTTTTGCCTTCAACAAGTTGTTTGAACGCACTGCTCTTGAAATTGCGCAGACTGATCGTGCCAGCGGTAGTTTGCGCCAGAGGCGCAGTCATCAATTCGGGCAGGTACGAGGCTACAACAGGAAGCCCGTCTTCGGGAGTGGCCACGGTAACCAGTCCCGCTCCAGTGCGCAGTGCTCCCCACCCCGCAAGCGCCGCGGCACCCGCCTTCCCGCGCGAGCCGGCCACGATCAACGCATGGCCGTACGTCCCCTTGTTCGTATCCGCGCGGCGGCGCAAGGGCAGCCCGCGA
Source organism: Candidatus Limnocylindrales bacterium (assembly GCA_035604795.1). Classification (GTDB taxonomy): domain Bacteria; phylum Acidobacteriota; class Terriglobia; order Acidiferrales; family UBA7541; genus DASTCZ01. The sequence goes on along the minus strand of DATNHU010000049.1, from coordinate 2,164 downwards.
AATTCTCCTGCTTCGAGCCACCGCAAGTCGGGCCCGCCACCCGCCAACTGCTCCACGAGCGAGCGCGGTGTGCCGATGGAATGCACGACCAAACGTCCAACGTTTTCGCATGCAGGAGAAAGCAATTGCCCGATCTTTGGCGCGGTGAAAGTTACCGTCCAATCCGCGCGCATCACGGGCCAGGTCGCGGGCGCGTTGTCCGAGGGCAGGCCCGAAGGCATATCCACAGCCAGAACCCGCGATTTGTGCCGGGCATGACTTGGGTGCTCGTTGATGCTCTGAATCACATATGCGAGCAGCCCCTCCACGGGCTTGGAAAGTCCTGTGCCCAACAGCGCATCCACGACAATTTCGTGCGCGCCGAGGACATTGTCCATCCAATCTTTCCATTCACCGATTTCCGTGACGGTGGTGAGCGCGCCACCCACGTGGCGCCACCGCTCCAGATTAAAAGCCGCGTCACCCTGAACTTCTTCCGGCCGGGCGAAGAGGAAAACACCAGGCTTTGAGCCCAACTGGAATAGCAACCGCGCCACCACGAATCCATCGCCGCCGTTGTTGCCCTTGCCGCACAGGATCAGAATTCGCCTCTTCGCCAAATCCGAATATTCTTTTTGCAGAAATGCGACTACGCCACTTCCTGCGTTGCCCATCAATTGCAAACTTGTGACGCCGTGGCGCTCCGAGGTGAGCCGGTCGGCCTCGCGCATCTGTGCTGCGGTCAGGATTCTCATGGGAGTTAAGCGATCCGCGCGGCGAAATCCGCGCGCAAAGTGATTATATCGAATCCGGGCCGGCAACCCTAGCGGGCGTGGTCGCCCAATCTGGCAACGATCACGGTCATGTCGTCGGCCTGTTCGGCCGTGCCCGCCCATTCTTCGGCGGCAACCAACAACGCCGACACCATGGAATCGGCGCTCGACTGTTGATGGCGCAAGGCGACTTCCTGCAAGCGGCCCATGCCAAATTCCTCTCCATATACGTTTTCCGGCTCGACCAAACCGTCACTATAGACCACTAAGGTGGAGCCCGGGCTTACTTCCATCAGTCCTTCTTCAAATACTGCGTCCTCAAAAACGCCGACGACCGTGCCGCCGGTTTCAAGGTGTTGGATTTTCTCCCTACAAATGCACATTGGTGGGACGTGGCCTGCGTTGGTATAGCGCAATAAACGAGTGGGCGAATCATAGATGGCAAAAAAGAACGTGGCGAAGCGGTCTTCCGCGGTATTCAAATAAAGGTGGCGATTGATCCGGTTGACCACCTCCGATGCATTGGGCGCGACATTGGTGTCCAGCAATAAATGACTGCGCAGGGCGGCCTGCACGCTGGCCATCAGAAGCGCGGCCGAAATTCCCTTCCCGCTGATGTCCGCGAGCGCGATGGCCAGCCTCGAATTTCCCAGCGGCAGAAAATCGTAATAATCGCCGCTGACGCCGCGTGCCGGCTTGCAAAATGCTGCCAGCTGAATCCCGGGCAAAGCGGGGATGCTGCGCGGAAAGAGTTGCGACTGCACCTCGTGAGCAATGGAAATCTCATTTTCCAATCGCTGGCGCTTCCTTTGCTCCTCCACCAGCGAATCAATCGAGCTGGACATGGCATTGAATGATTCGCCCAACGCGCCCAATTGATCGACGCGTTCGACTCGGACCCGATGGCTGAAATCGCCGGACCGGACATACTGCGTCGCAGTGTACAGATCGCCGACGGACCGGGTGATGGTGCGCGTCAAAACGATCCCCGTGACCAGCGCCCCTGCTTCCAGAACCAAAAACACCAGCCCGACAAAAAGGAGCAGCTCCACATAGGTGTTGCTGAGGTCGCCCAAGGATGAAAACAATTTGGCATTAATCTGCGTCAGCCGGGCCGAGTAGATGGCGAAAACGGGGCTGGGCACCAGCGTGTGCGTGGCGGAGTCCTCCCGCACCGAATCAATATTTGCGATGCCGTCCTTGATTTGGAAATCGTACCAGTGCATGGCAGTCGCAAGCTTTCGTTTGCGGGTCTCAATTCTCTCGGCGGAGAGGAATTGGCCGCCCCCAATGTTCATGACCGACCCGGAAGGATCGGAGGACGAGGCCGGGCGCGTGGTAATTATTTGAATGGGACCGAGAAACGTTGCCACGCTCTCCAGGAATTGCGGGGTTACAGGCACACGCGCTCT
>DATNHU010000048.1:0-11318 GCA_035604795.1 Candidatus Limnocylindrales bacterium | reverse complement strand
GGCCAGGGAGCCGCTTGAGAAATTGCGCACCATCGTAAATGAAGTGACCCACTCAGCGCTGCGCGTTTGTGTTAAGCTGGAATCGTCGCAGGGGATTGATGCAAGTCGTGCGGCGCGAAGCGAACAACTTTCGCGCGCGCAGTTCGAGCAAGATCCCATCGTGCGGGCGATGTTGGATCGGTTCGGCGGCCAGATTACCGAAGTCACGCGCCGGGGCGAGGGTTAAGCCATGGAAGTCAAAGCTCTGCAGCAAATGCTTTCTCAGTTCCGCCAAATGCAGGAGAGCCTGCAAAAGCAGGTGGATGCCGTGCAGGTGGAAGCCTCCTCGGGCGGCGGAATGGTTGTGGTGCAGATGAACGGACAGAAGATGGTGACGTCCGTGCGCATCGAGCCCGAAGTTTTTGCCGGCAAGGATCAGGAGATGCTGCAGGACCTGGTGCGCGCCGCGGTAAATGAAGCCTGCCGGCGCGTGGATGAGGAACTTGCGCGCCAGATGAAGAGCCTCAGCGGAAATATTCCCAATATCGCGGGAATCAAGATTCCCGGATTATTTTGACCGGTCGTCCTGTGACGCTCAAACACTTTATTTCACTCAGGGAGACCCATGCCTGACTTTGCCGCGCCCATTGCGCGCCTGATTGATGAACTCAAGCATCTGCCCGGCATCGGCCAGAAAACTGCCCAGAGGCTGGCATTTCATTTGCTGCGCGTGAAGCCGGAGGAAGCACTGGCACTCGCGGACGCCATCCGCGACGCCAAGGAAAATATCCGGTTCTGCTCGGTGTGCAATAACATCACCGACACCGATCCGTGCTTTTATTGCACGTCTGCGACGCGCAACCGGAAAACGATTTGCGTGGTCGAGGAGCCGGTCAATATTAATGCGATCGAAAAGACACGCCAGTTCGGCGGCCTATACCATGTCCTGGGCGGATCCCTTTCACCCTTACATGGTGTCGGCCCGGAACAATTGAAGATTAAGAGCCTGATCGAACGGCTGAAGGGCGCAGGGATCGAGGAGATTATTGTGGCCACAAATCCCACTGCGGAGGGCGAAGCCACGGCGGTTTACATTTCCAAACTGATTAAGCCGCTCGGCGTCAAGGTGACTCGTATCGGCGTGGGCATCCCGGTGGGGTCAGACTTGGAATATGCCGATGAAGTCACCATGCTCAAGGCCATGGAAGGCCGACGGGAGCTGTAGTTCCCATCTGGTTTGACCGCACCAATTTTGTGCACTCCAAGTAATTGAAGCCTTTTCTTCTTGAAAAGAATCATCCGAGGGCGTATACAAATTACATTGATTATTTTATATAGCGGGTGGCCTGAACTCCGAAAAATGAAATATTGCGGGCTCAGGCTCCGGTTTATTGACGGGGGGCCACATGGGCACTATTGACCGCAGGGCTTTTTTGGGAACCCTTGCGGGATCGCTTCTAGTCGCATCGCATCCATCCATTGCCGCAAATCTGCCATTTCCTGCAACGCTGAAAAATCCACCGAGGCCCGGCGCCGTAACCGCTCCGGAGGCATGCTGGTTGGACGTTGCAGCGCCATTTACAATATGGGACCCAAGTATGGGAATTTCCACGCAATTGCTTCTGACGGCAACTTGCTTCCCCGGAGTGGATGGCTATCAGGATCCGAAGAACCAGACCGCGTACCAGATTGTTCTTTACGATTCGTCGGGGCGCGAAATCCCGCTGGATAACGGCGGGCGGTTCGATATCCCCGCGCTGCACACTACCATGGTCGACCTCGGCGAATTGGCGCACGGCAAAACATTCTGGGGCGCAGCGCGAATCCGAACGGCGCCATCGGCGGGTCAGGTGAACCACGCGGGCGACCTGTTTAGCGCCGGGTTTGTGCGCTGGCAGACGGCCTCCAACTTCGACAACGTGCACGCACATCCCGCAGCGCCGCAACAGGCCATGGGGCACTTCAACTATTCCATGCCCTTGCCCTCGCTATCGGAATATCACGTGATGTTCTCACTGTTCAATCCAAATGATGTGGAATCAGCAGGTTCGGTGCGAGTGGTGGACCGGTTTGCGCAGACCATCGTGGAGAGGCAGTTCAAACTTACACCTCACCAGACGCTCTTGTACTCGCTCGAAACTTTGAAGAATTTCGACAACCCCGGCGAGGGGCTGGCGGTGACGCCGCTGGAGGAAAAGCGCCTGAGCGATGGCGGCGCAGTGGTTGTTCACAACACCAGCGAGTCGGTGGCCTTTGCCTACACCATGATGCGCAGCCGCCAGGGCGGCACGTTCACGGTGGAGCACCCGCTGCACTACGCGGCGGACGGCGAGGTGAAGCCGGCGCGTGCCACGCCGTTCGATGAGAAACACAACTTCCCGGTCCAAGGCCTGGTTTATACCCCCCTGATGTTCAAGGACCTGCGGATCGGCGGCCTGGAATTCAATTCGCGCTTTTATCTGAGCTCCAGCCGGTGGCAGGAAGAAGCACTCTGGCTCATGCCATTTGTAACCAATGGTGAAGGGAACATCGCCTGGGTTTCGACCAAGGATGACCATTTCCCGGATCGCGTAAAGCCTTCCTCGTTGACGGCGAATGGAGTAGTAAGGCTGGCGGCGTTCCAGAGCGTGCGAATGGATGCCGAGGGGTTGCCCATCCCCGCCGGCGTTTCGGGAGGCCTGGGCTTGGGGACCATCCCGCTCACATCGCACTCATTGAAAAAAGTGGAAGTACATGTGACGGAGTGGAACCGCTCCGCGTTTACTCACTTCCGGCCGGGAGGTCAATTCGCGAGGAAGTACAGGCTCGTTGATAACCGCGGAGGCGTGGCCTCCGATTATATCGTTACCGATTGCCAAGTGCGTGGAACGGCGGGAAACCGGTTGCGTGATAGCGTGCTCGCGGTGATGAATATTGAATTCCAGGAAGAACATACCGGCTCACCGAAGATCCAATTGTTCGGGCGTTCGGGCCTTATCGCGGAAAAGTCCATCGGGGAGTTTAAGCCCCTGGCCTGCAGGCATTTCCTTTTGTCCGAACTGTTCCCGGGTATTCAAACGGAACCAGAGCATCCGGCAACCGTGCGCATGCTGGATGAGAACGCGATGATGATTGTGTCGGCCGTTCACCTGGACTATGAGCGCAGAGACCTGGCATTGGAGCACGGCTCCGACCGGCACTCAACGTTTAATGATTTCAAGTGTTGAACGGTCTTTCATTTATTTAGCTGTAATAGTCTTTGATTATGCTTGAGCCCTACATCTCGCAATACGAACATGAGCACAACAGCCCATGGAACAAGCTGCTGCACGGGGTGGGAATCCCCATAATTTTTGCGGGAATCGTGCTGCTGATCCTGCTTCGATGGAAGCTGGGGCTGGCCCTGTTCGTGGGCGGGTGGGTCCTGCTGCTGCTCGGCCACAAGATCGAAGGCAACAAACCCGCGTTTTTCCAGGGGGCCATCTACTTTTTGGTTGGGCCCATCTGGGTGGGCAAGGAGATTTTGGGGCTTTTCAAGGGCCGGCGGCAGGCGGCGGGTTCCGGGACACATTAAGAGTGCGCCAAAGGTGCATTGACTATTTCGCACGACAAAACCCTGGTGCTCGACGATTGCGGCGGCGGATGCTAGGCTTGATTGTTAACCCTGGAGGATAGAAGTGGCCGAGTCCGCCCCGAATCAAGAGGCAGATCTTCGCAAGCGCCGGAGCTCCCGCATTGTCCAAGCGGTTCCGCTCACCGTTACGGGTGTGGATGCGCTGGGGCGGCCATTCCAGGAACGAACTTCGACACTCATCATTAATTGCCACGGTTGCCGGTACCAATCCAAGCATTACGTCCTGAAGAACATGTGGATCACGCTGGAGGTGCCGCATCCCGACGCCGAGCTTGAACCGAGGATTGTCCGCGGCCGGGTGACTTGGATTCAGCGCCCGCGGACGGTCCGAGAGTTGTTCCAGATAGGAATCGAGCTTGAAGTCCCCGGAAATATTTGGGGGATAGCTTTCCCGCCGGCAGATTGGTTCCCTGCCCCCGAAAACCTGGGTGCGGTGGCCCCCGCATTTGAAACCGAGGCTGCAACCGAACCGGTAGCCGCGGATTTCCCCGCGCAAGGCGCGAATTCGGAGACGGATAACGTGGTGGTCATGGGATCCGGGACCAGCGCTGCCGGCGGAGGGGACGTTTCGCTGCATCTGGCCCGGCAAGTGGCCCGCTTGATGGTGGAGGCCAAGCAGCAGATCCAGACGGCCGTTCGGGACGCCGCGGCCAAGAGCGTTTCCAAGGAGACCCAGCATCTGCTCGCGGCCGTAGGCTCGCAACTGGAGGAGGCCGCAAAGAAAGCGGTGAGCTCCGCCGCGGACGCGCAAACGCAGCGATTGCTGGAAAAGACAGCGGAACGCATCGGAGAACACGCGCGGACAAGCACGGAGGCGCTTCGCGAGCAATTGAATCGTGAAGTCGATGCGCGAATTGAAGAAGCTCAAGCGCTGATTGCCGCACGGATCGCCGGCATAGAGCAAACCGAACAGAAGAATTTCCAGGAAGCCTTGGGCGCGGGGGTCAACGCGGCCATTGAGCGGTTGAGGCAATCCGCGGAATCAGCGGCGGCTCGTGCGGAGCAGGCGCGTGAACAGTTTGAGAGCTCCCGCCAGCAATTGCGTGCCGCCGTGGAAGAGGCGACGCGCCGGTGGGAAGAAGTTCTTTCCGGGCGCACGACTGATGCCACCGCGCAAATGGAAAAGTTCAAAGCCGCGGCTGACGGATTGTCCGATCAAATCCGGGAAGCGATGGAGCGGAGCGAGCACACCTGGCGCGCGCGCATGGGAAGCGACCTGGAGGCTGCCCAGAAGCGCGCCGCGGAACTCTCCACCAATTCGCTGGAGCAGGCGGTGCAAGCTGCGAGAGCTCGCATAGCCGAGCAAACCGACGCGGAATTGGACCGTGTGCGCGGGCAAGTCGACGAGCAAATAAATTCCATGCGGCGCCAGGCGGAGCATTTGCACACGCAAGCCACGCAGACTCTGGGCGATTTCCGGACGCAGCTGAATGATGAATTGGCTCGAAGGGATGCGTCTTTCGCTCAAATTCAAGCGGCCACTTCACGCGCGATGGACCAGGCGCGGCAAGTCGAACAGATGCATCAGTCGGCGGCAACGCGCCTCGAGCAACGGATCAACGAATGGCTTGAGGCGGCAACGCTGGAGCTGAATGCCCGCTCGGACAAAGCCGTGCTGGGCATGGCGGAAAGACTCCAACCGCTGCTTGACTCCGCCGGAGCGCAGTCGGTTTCGCGGCTGGGCGAACAATTGGAACATGAACTGACGCCGCAGATTGACCGGGCCAAGGAGCTTATCGAGAGGCTGCAGACCAACCATTCGTCCGCTGAGGAAGTTTTGCGCACGCAAAAGGAACACCTGTGGAAGGCATCGGAGCAATTCGTGCAAGAGGCCGGCGCCCGCATGCAGGAAAGCAGGACGCGCGCGGAAAATGCCTGGCAGGAAACGGCGCGCTCAACAATGGCCAAATGGAGCGAGGATCTGGACTCCCGGGCAACGGAAGTCACGCATACCACCATCGAATCGCTCTTCAAATCGGCTACCTGGTACGAAAAGAAGGTTCAGACGCAGATGCAATCCGCCCTCGACAAGGGCTTGGAGCAATCCGGTGAGACGCTGAGGGCGCGCGCGGGAGAAATGTCCGCGTTGTTCGCCAGCGAGCTGGATCATTACAGCCGCAGCTTTGTGGAACACGCCAAGGGACAGCTCGGCGAATCCGCGCGGGAAGCCGCCGAGCAAATGCAGCAAAAGGTCCGAGAAGCGGTGGAATCCGGCGGCATGGAAGTGGGTAGCGTGGCCCGCAAAGCAGCGCAAGTGGAGCTGGAGAGGTTCTCCGCGGGGCTGCATAACTCCTTCGACGAATCCGCCGCGCACTTGGAGGCTCACGCCGTCCAGGTTCGAGCCAGGATGGGTGGAGAGACGCGTCAATTCATCTCTGATTTTCAGAGGACGCTGGTCCAGAAAACACAGGAAAGTCTGGAGACCGCGGCCAAAGAGCTGGATGCGCAGACCGCTGCATTCAGGGAATCGGCGCGGGTTGAGCGCGAGTCTCAGGAGATAGCCTTCGCGGCCGGCCTGGCGCAAGGCAGCACCGATGCCTTGGGTACGTACAAGAACCGCATGGAGAATGCCTCGAACGCCTGGATCCTTACAACGGCAGTCAAACTGAACAATGATGCCGAGAAACAAATCGAAGAGCTTTCCAGGAATGCGGAGGCGAAGCTGCGGGACACATTTTCCAAGGTTTTTGCCACTGTTGGCGATTCCCTGCGCGACCGCCTGCTGGATTTTTCCGCTTCGGTACAGAAACCACCCGCTCCGCGGTCCGGCAGTGACACCGAAAACAAGTAATTCCAGATCCGCACGTGAGTCCCAGCCTGCCGGGGAGGAATCTGTATAATAGTGCGATGGCCAACCGCGCATATATCAGCGCCTGGGCAGAGGACTACTCCGAGGCTACGCAGCGAGAGCGCTTCCAACGGCTGTTGGCTACGGTGCCGCTTTCTGCGTCCTGGCGGGGATTCGACGGCATTCTGGTGCGCGCCGTGGACCCTGCTGAGTCCCCAATGTTTGAGTGGGATTTACGCAGCCGGCCCATGGGCGCCGCGGAGGTTGTGGAAATGATTCAAGATGTGCAGGGCTCGGATGTTGCCTACGAAGTTCGTGCGCAATGGGACCTGTGGGTGTTTGATCTGGATGCCGGCAATTTGCAGCACCAATCCCAGCCTCTGGAAATCCATTGCTATGGTCCTGATTTCGATGGAGGCATTGCCGCGGAGCAAGGCCATTTTCTGATGGATGTGGGATTCGAACATTTGTTCACGGGACATTCGGGGCTGCTGGGCAATCAGGGAGCCCGAAGGCAGCAAGCAGAACATCCGGATGAGGAGCGCTTCCTTGCGGCGATGGGCGCACCGGAGCGGCTGCGCGAATATCACGAAAAGACACGCGAAAACATCCAACAATTGTTTCGGTGGATGCGCCAGGCGGACCTCGCTGTTCCGCTGAATCGGTACCGCCTTTGGTCTGAAGGGGAGGAAAACTTTGAAGCCCGGGTGGATGAGATTCTGGCTGTGCGCTAGCGCGCTTGCGTTGGCCGTTTCCTCGGGCACTCCGGCGCAAAAGCCAAAGAGGGGTCGTGGCGCAAACGAGTTGAGTCTCTCCTCGATTCAACCCGGCCGCGATAAGCTCACCGGCGTGGAAAAAAATCTTGGCGAACACTTACGCGCTCTGCCTGCGGATCCTTCAAACGCCCGCACCTGGGAGGAGGCTTGCACGGGCCGACGGCTGACGCTGGAAGTGGATAAGAACGGTGTGATCCAAACAGTGTATATTTCCATGCCGAAAACCGCGCCAACGGAGAAGTGCAAGGAGGCAAAGGATGCGCAGGCCGCACTACTGTGGATGACCGGTCAGGGCTTGCACTTGGACGACCGGGCTGACCGGATCATAGCTATTTACGGCCCCCCCAATTCGAGCGGGCCTAGCGTGAAGCAGGGCCGCGAGCTAGAATTGTTGTTTTACATGTTTGACTGGGCAGGTTCCGATGTGCCTCAGGTGCTTGAAGTCTCCACGGAGAAATCAAGCGGGCGCGTCGTCGAAATCATGCTGGCATTCCCGAGCCTATAGTTGAGGGTGAAGTTTTGCGTGGATTTCTGTTTCTGGGATTAATTTGTGCCTGGGCCGGGATGACTGGATGCGGCAATCCGGCGAAACCTTCGAGTGACCAGAAACCTGTTAACGCCGCGCCCGCAATCCCTGAGGAGATTGCCTCCGCCGGGCGGACTGCGCTGGGCAATGAGGCGGAGGTGCTCGCATACGGTGACCTGGCGCTGATTGGCCGGCAACAAGTGCTGGTTATCAATCGCCTGATTCAGCCGGCATCAGAGCAAAGCCCGGCCATCGTGTTTACCAGGCTTGCCGTGTTGGAAAACGACGATGGGAAATGGAAGGAAGTGCTGCTGTGCGACGAACACTTGAAGAACTCCAGTGGTTTCTTGGGCGGCACACCCAACGCGGCGATCACTGCCTGGCGGCTGCAATTCGAAAAGAACCCGCAGCGGGGCCTGTCGCTCTTTTTCATTCCGTATCAGCAGGGGGCCGGAGTAAGGAGCCAAACCATTGAGGTGCGATGGAATCCCGAGGTGAAGCGTTATCAGGCCATGGATGCAAGTTATACAAATTTCATTGGAGAAGCCCCGGCGATTGAGGAAATTCATCGCCCACTGAAATGAGCGCAACCGCACAAGCCGTGTCACCAGTCGCCGCAAGTACGGCGGCAAGAAAGCTCCCGTTTGGCGGACCTTTGCGCTCGCTGCTGCCCTATGTGGCCCAATACAAGGGCAGCGTTTTGCTTGGAATGATCATGAACACGGGCACGGGCCTGTTCGCAATTCTTGCGCCGATTTTCACCGGCGCAATTTTTGATTGTATAAAAGGTGAAAAGACACCGATGGGGCAGCTCGGCCACCTGGGTCAAATCGCGCTTGGGCCGCTGCTTCCTTACTATCATCCAAACAACAGAACTACGCTTGCGGTTTTTTGTTTGGCGCTGGTCGTGGTCGTCGCGGTCAAGGGTTTCTTCTCCTACTGGACGCGCTGGATCCTGATTGGCATATCGCGCGACATCGAATTTGATTTGCGTAACGACCTGCTCACTTCCCTGTTGCGCCAGGAGCCGGAATTTTACGTCCGCAACCGTACCGGCGAAGTGATGTCCCGGTGTACCAACGACCTGAACAACGTCCGCATGGTGCTCGGTCCCGGAATCATGTACAGCGCCCAGACACTGGTGACCATGGTGTTGGCCGTCGCACTGATGGTCACCCTCTCGCCGATGTTGAGCTTTTGGGTGCTGCTCCCCGTGCCGGTTGTGGCCGTGGTGGTCTGGTACTTCGGGCAAGTAATTCACCGGCTCTACGAAAGGATTCAGGCGTCGCTGGCGACTCTGAGCGCCAAGGCGCAGGAAAATCTGGCGGGCGTGCGCGTGGTGCGGGCCTACGCGCAGGAACAGGCGGAGCAACGTGGCTTTGACAATCCCAACCGCGAATACGTGACCCGCAACCTGAAACTCATCAGCACGTGGAGTATGTTCATGCCCGCGCTGACCTCTCTCTTTGGAATGACGTTCTTGCTGGTCCTGTGGAGGGGCGGGCGGCAAGTCATGATGGGCCAGATTTCCGTCGGCGAGTTGATTGCCTTTTATTACTTCATGGTTCTGCTGATTTTTCCCATGATCGCTTTGGGGTTCGTGACCAACATTTTTCAACGAGGCGCGGCTTCCATGGGGCGCATCAACTACATCTTGAATGCCCAGCCGAAGATTGATGACTCCGCTGCACGTCCGGTGGGCAGGGCGGAAATCCGCGGCGAAATTGAAATGCGGCATTTGTCATTCACCTACCCCACGACGCGGGGGGGCGATGGTGCGGGGCCGGCCGCCAAGGGCACGAACGGAAATCCCGCTGAATCGGTCGGAGCTTCCGCGGTAGTCCTAAATGACATCAATTTGAAAATTCCGGCGGGAGCGACACTGGCAATTGTGGGGCCCACGGGGAGCGGCAAGACAACGCTGGCCGCGCTGATTGCCCGGCTGTGGGAAGCGCCATCGGGCTCTCTATTTCTGGACGGGCGGCCGATTCGTGAATGGCCGTTGGAGAAATTGCGGCGCTCCATTGGTTTTGTGCCGCAGGATCCATTTCTATTCAGCGACACTCTGGCCGAAAATATCGCGCTGGGCGTGGAAACGGTCGTGCCCGAAAACATTTCCTCGGCATCCACCGTGGCCAGCATTGACGCTGAAATCCGCGAATTCCCCGCCAAGTACGACACCATGGTGGGCGAGCGCGGCATCACGCTTTCGGGCGGTCAAAAACAAAGGACGACACTGGCGCGCGCGGTGCTGCGCGATCCCAGAATCTTGATCATGGATGACGCCCTTTCCAGCGTGGACACCGACACCGAGGAGCACATCCTGCGCGGGCTGAAAGATGTGATGCGCAGCCGCACCACGATTCTGGTCTCGCACCGGTGCTCGACCGTGCGTCACGCGGATGAAATAATCGTGCTGCGCGAGGGACACATCGTCGAGCGCGGCACGCACGATGAGCTGATCGAGCATGGCGGGTATTACTTCGACCTGTACCAGAAACAACTTTTGGAAGAAGAGTTGGCGCGCGAATGAGCGATTTTCGCGAAGAAGAGAAACTCGGCAAAGCGTACGACGCGCACCTAACGCGGCGCCTGTTGGGGTATATGAAGCCCTACAGGGCCTTGGTGTGGTTCGCGCTGTTGTTGACGCTAGTGGTCACGCCGCTCGAGGCCGTAAGCCCCTATTTGTTCGCCGTAGCGCTGGACAAGTACATCGTTCCCGTCACTCGCGGGCTGATTAGTTTTGCCGAGGGCATGCATGGGCTCGGTTGGGTAACTTTCATCTACCTGGCAGCGATCCTGTTCAGCTTCTCGGTGCAATATGTGCAAGTTCGCGTGATGCAGAGTGTCGGCCAGAAAACGATGTACGACATGCGCAAGGAAATTTTTGCGCGGCTGCAAGCTCTGCCGATGAGTTTCTACGACCGGAGCCCGGTGGGGCGTCTGGTTACGCGCGTGACCACTGACGTGGACGCATTGAATGACCTTTTTGCTTCCGGCGTCGTAGCCATGATCAACGACGCGTTCCTGCTGGCGCTCTTCGTTGTCATTCTGCTTTATATGAATTGGCGGCTGGCGCTGGCGACGCTTTCCGTGCTGCCGCTCATCCTGGTGGCCACCTGGCTGTTCCGGAACAAGGCGCGCGACGGAAACCGGCGCATCCGCACGGCGATCGCGCGAATCAATGCGTTTTTGAATGAAAACATCAGCGGTATGGCCATTGTGCAGCTTTTCAACCGGGAGCGAAAGGCTCAGACCGAATTTGCGAAGCTCAACCGTATCCATATGGAAGCGTACAAGGACGTCATTTTTGCCTTTGCGCTCTTTTACCCCGCCGTGGAATTCTTCAGCACGCTGGCGATCGCCCTGGTGTTCTGGTTCGGCGGGTTGCGTGTCCTTGTCGGCGCCGTCCAGATCGGCGTGCTGGTCGCGTTCATGCAATATGCGCAGCGCTTCTTCCGTCCCATCCAGGACCTGAGCGACAAATTCAACATTTTGCAGAGCGCCATGGCGGCTTCCGAGCGCATTTTCAAATTGCTCGATGAGCCTATCCCGGAATCCGCGTGGGCGGGCACACAGCGCCTGGAAAAACCGCTGGGCGAAATCGAATTTCGGAATGTGTGGTTCGCCTATCGC